>CALXQE010000113.1 GCA_944390495.1 uncultured Clostridia bacterium | reverse complement strand
TATCAACTTCATCTTCACGTGCAGTAAGCATTATAATAGGAACTTGTGAACTTTCACGTACTTTTTTACACACTTCAAAGCCATCCATTCCGGGAAGCATAACGTCAAGAAGTATAAGGTCTGGCTTTTCGTTGAGAGCCATATCAAGACCTTTGACACCGTCAAGTGCAGATAATGTCTTATAACCTTCTTTGTTTAAAGTAAATGTCAAAATATCATTAATATTTTGTTCGTCCTCAATTACCAGTATAGTTCTCTCCATTTATTTCAATCCTTTCAATATGTACAGCATAATAGCACATTATTACATTTTTTTCGTTATTATTACATATATTTTATCAGAAATTAACATATACTTCAAGGGGTAATTTAAAAAAAACATAAAAAAATCTGAAAAAATGAATATTTTAATAATGGTTATAGACAATAAATAGAATATATTATATAATACTATGTAGTATATATGAAATCAGACAGGAAAATGGTGGTTAAAATGATTAAGAAAGCGGCTATAACAATTGTTTAATTTCTGCAGTTATGATTGTGCTTGGAATGCTGTTAGCATTTATGGGATTAGTATTGGGAGGAAATCCTCACCATGCTTTACACAATATAAATATTAGATATGATTACCAGTATAATTTTAATAAAAAATATTATGGTGAAAATGATTTTGCTCAAGAATTTGATATAGATAATTACGGCAATAATTCAATCTATTATTAAGGAGGTTATAGGAATGAAGAGATTATATAGAAGCTCAACAAATAAGATGTTATGCGGTGTATGTGGTGGATTGGCAGAATATTTTGATTTTGACCCTACAATTATTAGACTCGGTGTAGCATTATTATCGCTGTTTTCATTAGGAACTGGAATAATAGCGTATATTATAGCGGCTATTATAATACCTAAGGGGTAATATTACCGTTGACAAATAATTCTTTTACGAGTATAATTAGAATAATAAAATGAATGGTGAGGGTATAAAATGGCTTTATTTAAAAAGAAGAAAGACAATGTTAATGAAGAAGTGAATAAGAATGAAGAGCTTAGAGATATGCTTTCAGAAGCGTATGATGACATTATGAAAAATGGTGTTCAGCAGGACAATAATACGGAGAAACCTGATAATAGTAAAAATTCAGCACCAGTTGATTTGAGTAATGAGATTTTTGAAATGAACGTAAGGAAGTTCCAGAAAGAAAAGAATCAGGAAAATCTTTTGGCAGTATTAAGAATGCTTCCTGGAAGAAAGTTTATAGTACCATCAATATCAAATATGGATGAATCAATTGAACGTGATGGTGATAAAATAAAACTAAAAGAAGGCGTGGTATTAAATCCTGCATTGCTTACTGCAAAGGATGGCAAAGTATTTATACCTTTGTTTACAAAGGAAAAGGAAATGGTACAAAAATCACCGTCGGGAATTAATCTTAGAATGAAATTTGAACAGTGTGTGAGCATGGTATTTAATGACAAGAATCCTATATGGGCTGTTGTTATAAATCCGTTTACAGATAATATGATTATCGGTGAGGATTTACTAAGACAAATGTTTGTACCGGTAGAAAAGGAAGAAAATAAAAAAAGTAATTAATAATATTTCAGGAGTTTTGGTATATAGAAATTTGCAAATAGTACAAGCTGACTGTTTTATAAAAGGAGTCAGCTTTTTTTGTATATTTATATAATAGTATAAAATAATACAAATACTACTATATAATACATTCAAAAAAATAAGGATATAATATATATTTAATGTGTGTTTTAAAGTAAAGCATTTTTAAAAATAGTGATTGGAGTTTATTATGAATACAAATGAAATATTAAATAAGATTATTGCAAAAATAACGGCAGAAACAGAGAGGATTGGAGAAAAAATTCCATACATACCAAATGAGAATGGCAGATATGAAGATGCAAGCAGTATATATTGGTGGACAAACGGATTTTGGGCAGGAATACTTTGGCAGCTTTATAACGCTACAAAAGACGATACATTTAAGGCGGCAGCAGAAATTTCAGAAGATAGACTTGATAAGGCATTGGAAGGTTTTGAAAGAATTGATCACGATACAGGCTTTTTATGGCTTCATACGGCAGGTGCAAATTATCGATTAACAGGAAATAAACGCTCAAAGTGTCGTATGCACCATGCGGCAACGGTACTTGCCGGCAGATATAATCCTGATCTTAAAATTATCCGTGCGTGGGATGAACAATGGATGAAGGGTTATGATACAGTGGGAGGATCTATCATTGATACAATGATGAATTTGCCGCTGTTGTATCTTGCAACTGAAGTGACAGGTGATCCGAGATTTAAAAGTATAGCGATGAATCATGCCGATACTATGCTAAAGTATATGCTTCGTCCTGATGGCTCTGTAAATCACCAGATAGTTTTTGATATAGAAACAGGAGGTGTGATTGCAAATCCGGGAGGACAGGGCTATGAAAGTGGTTCATCGTGGTCACGAGGTCAGGCGTGGGCGATATATGGATTTGCTCTTTCTTATCGCCATACAGGAAAAAAAGAGTATTTAGATGCTGCAAAACGTACTGCGGCATATTTCATGTCAAATGTACTTCACACAGGTTATATTCCACTTGCAGATTTCAGGGCACCTGATGAACCGGTATATTTTGATACTACTGCCGGTGCTGCAGCAGCATGTGGAATGCTTGAGATTGCTGAACATACAGACGAATATGAAAAGCGTTTATATACTAAACACGCTAAATTGTTAATCAGTGCTATTGACGAAAAATGGTGTGATTACAATATGGAAAATGATGGAATTGTTGGTGGAGGAAGTGTAAGCTACCATCAAGATAAACATCATGAAAAGATTATTTACGGTGATTATTTCTTTGTTGAGGCTATACTTAGATTGGAAAATAAAGATTTCTTAATATGGTAAAGACACAGTAAAAAAGTCTTAAAATTATTGATAAACATATATTATAAAATCCTTCTGTGGTATTAAATGGTATCATAGGAGGATTTTTATTATATAGAAAAGTTTTTTGTAATAAAGTAGTTGTTTTTTTTAATAAAATGCGATATAATTATTTCAGATGGTAATTTTATATAAAGGAAGTTGTTTAATGAAAATTTATAATACTTTAACAAGACAGAAACAGGAATTTGTTCCGATAAAAGACGGAGAAGTAAAAATGTATTCATGCGGTCCCACGGTATATGATTATTTTCATATAGGTAATGCGAGACCTTTTATTGTGTTTGATACAATGCGTAGATACCTTGAATACAGAGGATATAAAGTTACATTTGTACAGAATTTTACAGATATAGACGATAAAATGATAAAACGTGCAAATGAAGAAGGAATAACAGTTAAAGAACTGGGCGAAAGATTTATTGATGAATATTTTAAAGATGCACAGGCAATTGGTATTCACAAAGCTACAATACACCCTAAGGCAACAGAAAATATTGATGCAATTATAGATGTAATAAAACACCTTGAAGAAAACGGATATGCGTATAATGTAGATGGTGATGTATATTTTTCTACAAAAAAGTTTAAGGAGTATGGTAAACTTTCAAAACAGCCTCTTGAAGACCTTGAGGCAGGTGCAAGAATAGACATAAACGATAATAAGCGTGATGCTATGGATTTCGCACTTTGGAAAAAGCAGAAGGAGGGTGAACCTGCATGGGAAAGCCCTTGGGGAATGGGCAGACCGGGCTGGCATATTGAATGTAGTGCCATGGTTAATAAATATCTCGGTAAAACAATAGATATTCATTCAGGCGGTCAGGATTTAATATTCCCGCATCATGAAAATGAAATTGCTCAAAGTGAGTGTGCTAATTGTGAACCATTTGCAAATTACTGGATGCATAATGGATATATTAATATTAATAACCAGAAAATGAGTAAGTCATTGGGTAATTTCTTTACAGTACGTGATATTTTAAAGAAATATGATGGTGAAGTTATAAGATTTTTTATGTTGTCGGCACATTACAGAAATCCGATAAATTTTGCTGATACATTAATGGAGCAGGCAAAATCTGCTGTTGAAAGAGTTTACACATGTATAGATAATCTTGAATTTTTGCTTACAAACAGTGAAGATAGAGAACTTACAGATAACGAAAAAGAATATATGAATAAACTTGAAGAGTGTAAGCAAAAGTTTATTGATGCGATGGACGATGACCTTAATACAGCGGATGCTATTGCGGCGGTGTTCGACATTTTTTCTGCATCAAATACTGCACTTTCTACTGAAAATAAAAATGCAAAGAGTGTTGTAGAGAAAACACTTAGTTTAATACATGAAATCGGAGCGGTATTAGGATTATTTGAGAAGAAAAAGGATAATTCAATAGATGCCGAAGTTGAAGCTTTGATTGAGCAAAGAAATAAGGCAAGAAGCGAGA
>CALXQE010000112.1 GCA_944390495.1 uncultured Clostridia bacterium | reverse complement strand
ATATAAATATTCGATAAAACAGAATTTACAAAAGTACATAGATTGAGAGGCTAAAATATGATAAAAGAATTAGTGCATGACCCCATATTTTTAGGACAAAAGTCAGAAAATGCAACAAGTGAAGACTTAGATACAGCAAAAGATTTGCTTGATACATTAAATGCATACAAAGATACTTGTGTTGGTATGGCGGCAAATATGATTGGTGTAAAAAAACGTATTATCTGCTTTGATAATGACGGTAAATACATGATAATGTTTAATCCTGAAATTATAAAATTCTCTAAGCCTTACGAAGCAGAAGAAAGTTGTTTATCCTTGCTTGGAAGTCCACGAAAAACAAAAAGATATAAAAAAATCAGGGTACAGTATCATACAGCAGATTTTAAATTACGTACCAAAACATTTGAAGGCTGGACAGCACAAATTGTACAGCACGAAATAGACCACTGTAACGGGGTGCTGATATGAAAGAGGAAATATACAGAATTTTGCAGGAAATACCAAAAGGCAAAGTTGTGACTTACGGGCAAATTGCAAAAATACTTGGCAATAAATATTATGCACGTCATGTCGGAAATATTTTGCATGAAAATCAAGACGGTGAAAAATATCCATGCTACAAAGTTGTAAACCATAAAGGAAAACTCTCCATAAAATACGCTTTTGGGGGTATAGATAAACAAAAGGAAAAACTTGAAAATGACGGAATTGAAGTTATAGACTATAAAGTAGATTTAAAAAAATATCAATGGATAAAATAACAAATTCAAATTGTATAAACAGCGGCTTACCGTAAAGGTTAGCCGCTGTTTATGTTATAACGTAAAACACAAATCATATAGTACAGGCATTTAAAATAAATTGTATAGAGGTGATAATGCTTGACTGATGATATTAATAAATGGCGTATAGCAAGTGAATTAAAAAATCTTGATTATAGCATTGAATTTATTTTTGAACTTCAAAAATCAATACTTCTTGCATTAGTTGAAAACAAACAAATAAACTTAAATCAATACACCTACATAATAGAACTTTTGAAAAAGAAAAAGTATAAAAATTAATTTTTTAATGTTTTGCAGAAATGAGTTGTGTAATATGATTTATGTGGCAGCTTACTGTCGTGTTTCCACCGACAAAAAAGACCAGGCTAATTCATTTGAAAGTCAGAAAAAATTCTTTGAAGAACAAATAAACAAAAATCCTGATTGGAAAATTTATCAAATATATGCCGATGAAGGTTTAAGCGGAACAAGTACAAAAAAGCGAAATGCTTTTAACAAAATGATAGAAGATGCACATCTCGGTAAATTTACTATAATTCTTACAAAAGAAGTCAGTCGTTTTGCCAGAAACACAGTAGACACACTTCAATATACTCGTGATTTATCCAAAATCGGCGTTGGAGTACACTTTATTCTTGACAATATTAACACTCTTAATCAAGACGGTGAACTTCGTCTTACGATTATGGCATCTATCGCACAGGAAGAAAGCCGTAAAACGTCTGAACGTGTTAAATGGGGACAAACAAGACAAATGGAAAAAGGTGTTGTATTCGGCAGTGACTGTCTTGGTTACAAGGTAAAAAACGGTAAACTATACATAGATGAATATGGTGCAAAAATTGTAAAAATAATTTTTCACAAATTTGTAAATGAAAATAAAGGCTGCTCTGCTATTGCCCGTGAGCTCTATGAAGAAGGTTATAAGACTATGACAGGGCTTATTACTTGGTCTAACGGAACAATACTTAAAACTCTCCGTAATGAAAAATACTGCGGTGATTTACTTCAGAAAAAAACTGTAACAGTAGATTTTTTGACACACGAAAAGAAATATAACAAAGGTAATGAAGAAATGATTTATATTAAAGACCACCACGAGCCAATTATAAGCCGTGAGTTATGGAATAAAGCACAGTGTATTCTTAATAAAAAATCACCTCTTAACAAGGAAAAATATACAAACAGATACCCTCTTTCAGGCAAAATCAAATGTGGACTATGCGGGCATTCTTTTACAGCAAAATACAAACATAAAGAACGAAAAACACCATACAAAGGCTGGCTTTGCCAAACCCATTCAAAATACGGGAACAAACATATTGACAAATCACAAAATGAAATTGGTTGTGATATGAAATCTATGATAAACGAAAAGGACTTTTTGTTGATTTTACAAATAATTATGATTAATATGGATATAGACAAAGAAAAAATTATAAATGAATTATGCGACGTATTGAATATAGTTTTAAATCAAAATTCAAGCTATGAAAATGACTTGGAATATATTAAAAAGAAAATTAAAATCGAACAAAACAAAAATGAAATGCTTTTAGATTTGTATTTAGATGGTATCATCTCCAAAGAAGAATATAAAAACAGGAAAGATACTTTTTTAGCAGAGATTACTACATTGAAAAAGAGAATTTTTGAGCTTGAAAATAATAATGATTCCATACGTGATATTAATCAAAAAGCAGATGATATTAAGCTACATATAAAAGATGTTTTAAACGGTGTAATACAAGATGAGAATTTTTACAAATTTATCTTAAACAAAATAGTTGTAAATTCAAGAGAAGAAATGGAGGTGTATTTAAACTCACTTCCCCACTGTATAAAAGTCATTAAAACACAATAAAATAATTTTGTGTACCTTAATAAAACGAAGTACCTATATCAGTAAGCAGACCCTTTGTCACTTCATCAGGCATAGTGAAACGCTGAGACAAATATCTAAGTGATGCACCAAGTTCACCGTTCGGTCCGCCGTATTGTGTTATTATAACGTTAGCCAAGCGAGGATTTGTTTTACAAACTCTCACAGGATACTGAAGAAATTTATCATAACTAAACATTATTTATTAGCCTCCTTTTCCCATGGCCATGGACTGTCAAGCCAGTTAAAGCAATTTTGATATGCCGTAGTAAATTGGCTCAGCGGTCCATACTCCTTTTCAAACTCACATTTAAGTTCCTGTGTTTTTTTCACCAATGTCTGAAAAATTTTAAATGCCTTTTTATCATCGGGGTGGGTGTCAAGATAAAGCAGCATGTCGTAAGCTGCAAAGTGACTGCACTGAATTTTTTTCAGCAATTCATTTCTTCCGCTTTCCATCACATACCGCCTCCCCACTGTTTACATACACTGCCATATTCACATATATTTAAATCCAATTCAGGAAAAACTGTTCCTTGCATAAGAGCCGTACACTCGTCATAAATATCTTCCATAACCTGCACAGGTACATATCCGTATCCTATACAACCACATTTTGGATATACGCAGCACGGCTTATTGTTTTCTGCCATATACTTCAACTCCTTTCATTATCAGACTTTCGTCTGTAATGTATAATATGACTTCAGCATAAATAATGTGAATTATCTTTACATTAGGAGCATAATAATATATAATGGTCAAAAAAAGATAAGGAGATAAAAACATGAAAAAACTGCTTATAGTTGTTGATTACCAAAATGATTTTGTAACAGGAAGTTTAGGATTTGACGGTGCAGAAAAACTTGACTATAAAATTGCAAATAAAATTTTAGAGTATAAAGACGCTGAAATAGTATATACCCTTGATACACATAGCGGCAATTATCTTTCCACAAAAGAAGGTACAAGTTTACCCGTTCCCCACTGCATAAAAGGTACAGACGGTCACAGTCTTTACGGAAAAACAGGAAATCTTCTAAAAGATAAAAGATGTTTTGAAAAAAACACATTTCCGTCACTTGAACTTGCAAATTACTTAAAAGATAATAATTACGACGTAATTGAACTTTGCGGTCTTGTCAGCAATATATGCGTACTGTCAAACGCTGTAATGGCAAAATCCGCCTGCCCTGAAGCAGAAATTATAGTTGACAGCTCACTAACCGACTCAGCAGATAATGACCTTCATCAAAAAGCTCTTGATGTAATGAAAGGTCTGTTTATTACTGTTTTATGACGGTAAAATATACCTTAAATATATTGCAATTTAATTTTTTTCATAGTATAATCAAACTTGAAATATAATTCAAAGGAGATACTGCTATATGACAAAAGTTAAAATAAATTCATCAAGAGTTGACGGCAAAATAAGCAAATATATTTACGGACAATTTGCGGAACATCTTGGAAGATGTATTTACGAAGGACTATATGTCGGTGATGATTCAGATATACCAAATACAAACGGTATGAGAAATGATGTTGTTTCAGCATTAAAAGAACTTGAAATACCTGTTTTGCGTTGGCCGGGCGGATGTTTTGCAGATGACTATCACTGGCGTGACGGTATAGGTGATAAATCAAAGCGTCCTTATATGGTAAACACAAACTGGGGCGGAGTTGTAGAAAACAACCACTTTGGTACACACGAATTTTTTGAACTATGTGAGCAGCTTAATACAGAACCGTATATCTGCGGTAATGTTGGGAGCGGAACAGTTCAGGAAATGCGTGACTGGGTTGAATATATGACATTTGACGGCGATTCTCCCCTTGCGAACGAAAGACGTAAAAACGGCAGAGAAAAACCGTGGAAATTAAAATTTTTCGGTGTTGGCAATGAGAACTGGGGCTGCGGCGGAAATATGCGTGCCCAATATTATGCCGATGAGTACAGGCGTTACGCAACATTTATCAGAAATTACGGCGAAGAACCTATATACAAAATTGCAGGAGGTCCTAACGCTGACGATGACAACTGGACAGAAGTGCTTATGAAAAACATTAAGCATGCGACAGACGGTATTTCTCTTCACTGCTATACATTTGAAAGTGACTGGAATAACAAAGGTAAAGCAGCAGTATTTGACAAAGACGGATGGGATTCTGTAATGGCAGATACACAAAGAATGGATAAAACAATAAATATCCATGAATTAATTATGGATAGATACGATCCTGAAAACAAATTAGACCTTATAGTTGACGAATGGGGTAACTGGTACGACGTTGAACCGGGTACAAACCCGGGATTTTTGTACCAGCAAAATACAATCCGTGATGCAGTAAGCGGAATGCTTATACTTCACATTTTCCACAAACACAACAGACGTGTACAGATGGCAAATATCGCACAAATGGTAAATGTTCTTCAGGCAATGGTACTTACAGACGGTGAAAAAATGATACTTACTCCTACATACCATCTATTTAGAATGATGAAAGGACACATGGACGGAGAAAAGGTTGATATTGACTACACAAGCGATATGTATGAGTCAAAGGATAGAAAATTCCCTAAAATAAGTATTTCTGCTTCAAAAAAGAATGATGAAATGACAATTTCACTATGTAACACATCAACAGAAGATGATGAGGATATTACCTTTGAAATATCTGATGACGAATACAGCATAGCAGTTGGAGAAATGCTCACATCAAATAATATGACTGACTGCAACACATTTGAAAATCCAAACTGCGTTGCTCCGTCAAATCTTGATGTAAATATTAACGGCAATACTGTTTCAGTTAAACTTCCAAAAATGAGTATTGCAGTTATAACATTAAAGAAATGACAAAGTGCAAAAGATGCGGACTTAAAACTGTACTATCCGAACAGGATATACAAAAAATGGTTGATGATATTACCTCTATGAATGGTATAAGACTTGTAGACAGTGTAACATACGAAAAACGCTTTGCTGTATGCGAAAATTGCAGTAATTTCTTATACGGTTCAACATGCAATGTATGCGGATGCGTAATGCAGGTGCGTGCAAGATTAAAAGACGGAAGATGTCCAAAGAAAAGGTGGGAAATATGAGTTTTTCACTTGGTAATTTGTTTTTCGGTAAAAACAAGTATATCTGTGTATGCTGTAAAAAGCGATTAGATAAAGATACAGCTCATAAATACATTGAAAATATCGGTGTGTGTAAAGACTGTTTCAGTTCTTTTTCCATATCGTCACCTGCATCGCCATATAAAGGCAGAGGTTATGTAAAATATATAATGTCACCGTTTGAATACACGGGGAAACTTCGAGATGCCTTTTTGAAATACAAATTTGATAACTGCTATTCATACGCACCTCTCTTTGCACTTCTTATGGAGGATTACATAAAATCTTACAATATATGGACAGATTTTGACTTTATTGTTCCTATGCCTCTCCACGAAAAACGATTTAAAGAACGTGGGTACAATCAATCGGAACTTATAGCAGAATATATCGGAAAAATTACCGGTCTTCCCGTAAGAACCGACTTAATATACCGCATAAAGAATACACAAAAACAAAGTCTTGTCTACGGAAATGACAAACTTCACAATGTAGAAAAAGCTTTTTCATGTACTGAAAATCTTAAAAATAAGTCCATTATTATATTTGATGATATATGTACAACAGGTCTTACATTAAGTTCATGTTCAAAAGCTCTGCACAAAGCAGGTGCAGAAAATATATGTGCATTAACTTTTGCAATACATGAACAAAAGAAATTACCTATAATTGAGTATTAAAAATCAAATAACAGTTAAAAATAGATATATATTACATTTAAGGAGTTTTATTAATGAAGAATGTATCTAAATTAACTGCAATTATACTTTCGGTAATTATATGTTGTGTTTTTTGTGAAAGCAGTGCCTTTGCTCTGTCAAAGCTTGGTTCACGTGGACAAGAGGTTACCAATATTCAAACAAGGCTCAAATCTTGGGGATATTACAGCGGCTGGATTGACGGAATTTACGGACAGGCAACCGTAAATGCAGTAAAGGAATTTCAGCGTAAAAACGGTCTTACACCTGACGGAATTGCCGGTCCTGCTACACTTACCAAAATAGGACTACCTACCGGTTCATCATCTTCAAGTACATCTTCAAATGATGTTACACTTCTTGCAATGGTGATAAACGGAGAAGCAAGAGGCGAAAGCTATGAGGGACAAGTTGCCGTAGGTGCTGTTGTATTAAACAGAGTACGACACTCATCTTTCCCTAACACAATTGCCGGTGTAATTTATCAGCCCGGTGCATTTACTGCCGTATCTGACGGTCAGATTAATAAACCGATACAACAATCATGCTATAATGCAGCACGTGATGCGTTAAACGGCTGGGACCCGTCAGGCGGTGCTATTTACTACTATAATCCCGCAACTGCCACAAGTTCATGGATTTGGTCACGTCCTGTAATTAAAACAATTGGAAAACATGTTTTCTGTAAATAGCTTACAAATACCGCAAAATACAATTTTAATACACAAAATAATAAAAACGCATTACAAAAGCCCACTGATAAATGTATTAAAATCTTTTATGGGCAGAAAGGCAAATATAATGACTAAAATGATAATTCTTGCCATTCTTACAGTTATTTTCTTTGCACTTGTTATTATAGATGGCAAAATAAAGATGAAAAGAAAAGAAGATACTGAGCAAAAAGAAAACTTATAAATCATTAAAATAGGCTCTGCCATTATGGCAGAGCCTTAGTTTTATTTAAAAAATAAAGTACCGTTCTTATATTTTTCACAGGCATCATAATAGCTTTCAGGAGTACCTATATCTATTCTGACTCCTTCAAAAACATAAGCATATACATCACGATGACCTATAAGCCACGGAACAAAATGTCCCGGTGCATCAGGATTATTACCTTCATCAAGATACTTATCTATTAATTTTACTGTATCTCGCTTATACAAATAAAACGGCGGTACACCTAAATCTGATTTAGGTTCCTGCGGTTTTTCCTCAAAGCTTATAACTTTACCGTCACCGTCAAGTTCCACTACCCCCATAGAATGCAGGTCATCTTTATTTTCAATTACATGTGCACAAATCATATCGCTGTTTGTTCTGCGGTACATCTTTTCAAAATCGCACAAAGAAAAATCAAAAATATTATCACTTGCCATAACAAGTATTTCATCATCAATTTTTTCCTTGTCGATAACATATTTCAAATCGCCGATTGCACCTAAGCGGTTATCATTATTAGTTGTATGGTCATTAATCACCTTTACTTTTTTAGATCCTTTATAACTCTTTGACCATTCAACAAAGCTATTATAAAATTTTTCATTAGACACTATATATATAGTTTCTACATTATCCACTTCATCAATCTTGTCCGTTACCATTTCAAGTATAGTCTTGTCGCCAAGTTTCAAAAGAGCTTTTGGCATATTCTCAGTAAGCGGATACAATCTTGTGGCATAACCTGCCGCCAGCAATATACACTGCATAATCTATCTCCTACTTATTTTCAATCTTATCAACAAGTGCCTTAATTTTATTAACCGGATCAAGAAGCTTTGAAATCGTCTCGTCATGGTTAAGAGTATCGATTAGAAGTGAGATATATTTTGACATATCTACTTCGCAGTACCATTCCCTTGTTGCAAGTTCAGGATTTCTGTAGATCAAATTTGTTGTAAAAATTTTGTCAATAATACCTTCTGCAAATGCCTTGTCAAACACTTCAAGACCGTTACAGAAAAGACCAAATGATGCAAATACAAAAATTCTCTTTGCACCTTGACTCTTTAAGTTTCTCGCTACATCTATAACAGATTCACCGGATGAAATCATATCATCTACAATAATAACATCCTTACCCTTTACATCACGTCCAAGGTATTCATGTGCTTCAATAGGGTTCTTGCCGTTTACTATTCTTGAATAGTCACGTCTTTTGTAGAACATACCAAGATCAAGTTTCAAAACTGATGAATAGTACATACATCTTGACATACCGCCTTCATCGGGTGATATAACTATTGTATCAAACTTATTGATTGAAATATCCGGCACTGCTCTTACAAGTGCTTTAATCATCTGATAAGTAGCTTGTACATCATCAAAACCTGATAGAGGAATAGCGTTTGATATTCTCGGATCATGGGCGTCAAATGTTATAATATTAGCTACACCCATGTGTACAAGTTCTTGAAGCATAAGTGCTGCATCAAGAGATTCTCTTCCGTTTCTTCTATGCTGTCTGCCCTCGTAAAGCATAGGCATAACAACAGTTACACGTCTTGCCTTGCCCCCCATAGCAGCAATTATACGTTTCAAATCCTGATAGTGATCGTCCGGGCTCATGTGATTTTCCACACCGTACATCTTATAAGTAACACCATAATTAAAAACGTCACATATAATATATACATCATGCCCTCTTACAGTTTCGTCAATGACACATTTTCCTTCGCCTGTACCAAATCTTGGACAGGTTACATGGGTAACATAAGTATCGGCATTTTCGTATTCTCTGAAGCTTTTAAGATATTCGTCTATCTTTTCAGTTATAGCCTCACAGCCCTTCATGCTAATAATACTTAGCTTTCCGACTATCGGTGTTTCACCGCTTATAAAATTGTTTGTCATATTTTTTCTCCTTCTCACGAACCGTTTGTTTATACTGACATTTATCCCCGGTCACCCGGATTCGCTTCTACTCTATAAACGTAACTATAATATTTTACATTTACTTTACAAATATACCATATATCGGCTCAATTTTCAAGTGACATATCCTATTATTTTATGCAAAATCAAGATAAATATTTTGTACATATTTCTTTAATCATAATATTTATTGTCGTATTGCCTCTAAAAGTTCCGACACAGTCATTTTTTTTGTAGGATGTACTGCATAAGGAGCAATTTCACAAAGTGGTTTTAAGACAAATTCACGTTTTGTCATTTCCTTGTGTGGTATAATAAGTGTATCATCTGCCATTACAACATCATCAAACATTATAATATCAAGGTCAAGAGTTCTCGGTCCCCAGTGAATTTTACGCTCACGATTATGATTTTTTTCAACTACATGCAAAAAATCTAATAATTCATGGGGTGTATAAAGCGTTTCTATCAAAATGCACCCATTTAAAAAGTCGTCCTGCGTAACACCACCGACCGGCTCTGTCACTATAAACTCCGACACCTTTTTAACAGTACATTTTCTATCTTCGTCTATTTCCTTTACCGCTCCTTCAAGATAGGCTCTTTTATCTCCCATATTTGAACCAAGTGCAATATATGCTCTGTGCCTTTTTCTTGTTATTTTAACTTCCACCGTATCAACATTCATCAAAATAGGTGCCCACGGTTTTTTTACAGACACAGTAACAGTTTGCAGTTCGCTGTATTCAAGAAGTATTGCTTCGGCAATATTTTCAGCCACTGTTTCTATAAGCTTAAAAGTGTTATCACACATAACTCTTTCAATCAATCTGCATACATCAGCATAGTTAATTGATTTTGTAATATCGTCAGTATTTGCCGCCTCTCTTGTGCTGCAATACATCACCGCATCAATTATAAACTTCTGTCCGAGTACGTTTTCCTCTTTCAAAACACCATGTTTTGCAAACACTTCAAGACCTTTTATCGTTATTGTATCCATTTTTCTCTCCTTTTAATTACTTTGCATTATAGCTTCTGTCATAGTTATCGCACGTTTATTTTCAAGTACGTCATGTACACGAACGAAAAGGCAATTTTTCATTACTGCCAATACCGTCGTTACAAGTGTTCCCTCCAATCGCTCATCTTTTGGTAAATCAAGTGTCAGCCCTATCATTGACTTTCTCGATGTTCCTAAAAGCACTGGATAACCAAGTGTAGTTAAACATTCAAGTTTGTTTGTTATAATTAAATTTTGTTCATAGGATTTTGCAAATCCCACTCCGGGATCAATCATTATTTTATTATCACTAATACCTGCCCTTTTTGCTATGTTAATGCTTTCCATTAAATCGTTTTTTACATCATTTATAAAATCTTTATAATCTGTATTATTTCTGTTGTGCATAATACAGCATGACACCTCTGTTTTACTTATAACATCTGCCATTTTATTATCATATTTAAGTCCCCATATATCATTTACTAAATCAGCTCCAGCATTTACCGCCGCCATTGCTACATCACTTTTATATGTATCTATTGATACAGGAATATCAAAATTAGCCTTTATCCTCTCTATCACAGGAATAACTCTGTCTATTTCCTCACTTGATGATATTTGTACATAATCCGGTCTTGTCGATTCGCCGCCTACATCTATAATATCAGCTCCGTCTTTTATCATTTTTTCAGTATGTTTTAACGCACTGTCTATGCTGTTATACTTGCCGCCGTCTGAAAATGAATCCGGCGTCACATTAAGTATTCCCATAACGTAAGTATGATTTTTAAATTCACGACTGCCTATAATCATTTTATCCTCCTATATTTCCGGAATTATATTACGTTCATATTTTCCCCATTTACAGGTGTTTCTTGCACTGCACAGCATACACATTCTCGTTTTTTTATCCGCTAAAGCAATAATATCCGCAAGGTTATTAATACCATTTGAGATTTTTCTGTGATTAACCACTGCTTCAACTATCATTTCCCTTTCACTTTCAGAAAAACCACATTCTTGAAGTATCTTCGCTGCAATTTTACCTCCCTCGACGTGATGATCCTTTCCTGATATGTATTGCTCATACCTGCCTATATCATGCACCAATGCAGCAGCATATATAATATCCTTTGATATTTCAATGCCGTTTTCAAGGGCGATAATGTACCCGCCTCGTGCAACGTCCATAAGATGCTCAATTCCGTGTTTACAGTATATTCTGTCGCTCTCGGCTTTTTCTATAAGCGAAAGCTGATTTAAAAAAGTTTTATTTTTTAAAATTAATCCACACCGCTCCATAGCCTTAAAATTTTCTACTTTTCTTTTAAGTTCAGACAAATAAGACAGCGAACCGAATGCAACAATCTCCAAGTCCTTTTTTTCAAGACACACCTTTACTGCTTCATCAAGACTTACTGCTTTTGCATTTTTATTATATTTACTGAAAGTTTTTGAAAGTTCTTTGTTACAAAGTCCTCTGCTTCCTTTTGGTGTCACTGTATAAATAGTTTCTGCATAAGGTGCTGCAATTTCAGCCATTTTCTCGTAGTCTTTATCTTTAAATACTCCAATTATAAAAATGCGTTTTTTTGAAATATCAAGATTTTCCAAAAGTGCCTTAACTCCGTTTACATTATGTGCTCCGTCTATTATAAAATCAGGTTCTCTGCATATCTTTTCAAAACGTCCGTTCCAAACAGTATTTAAAAATCCCTGTTTTATGCTTTCCTCAGATATACCAAATTCCCTGCACACACATTCAGCTACACCTGCATTGATACGCTGGTAATCACCATTTAGAGATATTTTATAATTAGTTTTTCCTGCTACTATAAGTTTAGCATTTTTTATTCTGCACTCCTTTTCTAAAACAGCCATAACATCGCCACTTTGACATGCTGTAACAACTGTTCCGTTTTCCTTTATTATCCCTGCCTTTTCCTTAGCTATTTCCTCTATACTTTCACCTAAAAACTTTGTATGGTCTTTTCCTATTGAGGTAATAACTGATACAAGACTTTTACTTATAATATTTGTAGCGTCACCTCTGCCGCCCATACCTGTTTCAATAACAGCAACATCACATTTTTCACTGTAAAAATATAAAAAAGCAGCTGCCGTTTCAATTTCAAAAGGTGTCGGATGAGGTGTCATTTTATCAGCTATATCACTAACTTTTGTTATATATTTTGCATACTGATTTTTCGTTATTTTATCACCGTTTATTTTAAATTGTTCACGATAATCAAACACAGCAGGAGTTGCAAAACGACCCGTTCTCAATCCTGCATTTATCAGTACCGATTCAATAAACGCACCTGTACTGCCTTTACCGTTTGTACCGGCTATATGTATTATCTTAATTTTATCCTGAGGATTATCCAATTTATCACATAATTTTGTTATATTACCAAGTCCCGGAACAATTCCGTATACAGATGCGTCCTCGACATACCGCCTTGCTTCAGTATAGTTCACCTAAAATCATATCCTTTCGACCAGATTCCCGTCAAAAAACAAAAAACTCTCCTGTATTGCCCGTGGCAAAACAAGAGAGCATATTTAATCCTGTAATGCAAATCAGCGGGATGCGGTATATGTACCGCAAGCTTAAAAACTTTTCGTCAAAATGACAACTCCCCGTTCATTTTGCACTTTACGCACACATACCTACTCTGTTATTTTTTATATAATTATATACTATTCTTAGTCTAATTGCAATAGATAAATAAAAAGCTGTCACACAATATAAAATTTGTCATAATCTAATTATAATAAGCACAAAAATAAAATAAAAAAATAAAATAATTTTTGTCGATTTTTATCCTTGTCAAAAACAATTTAATAGGGTAAAATATAAACTTGGTTGAAAATTTTTCTTCCTATTAAAATTATGGAGGCATCACATCATGGAATCTTACAAATATTTAATCGACATAGCGTTAATACTAATCAGTACTAAACTGCTTGGTCTGCTTACAAGGCGTATACAACTTCCGCAAGTTGTTGGTGCATTATTAGCCGGTTTACTTTTGGGGCCTGCATGTTTAGGTCTTCTTCAGGAAACCGATTTTATTAAAAACATCGCTGAAATCGGTGTAATTGTACTTATGTTCAGTGCAGGTCTTGAAACTGATGTTAAAGAGCTTAAAAAATCAGGACTCGCTTCTTTTGTCATTGCGTTAATGGGTGTTATAGTCCCTCTTTTAGGCGGTTTTGCCATTGCAGCTATTTACAACCCAATAGCTGACAAACAAACACTCCTTCAAAATATATTCGTCGGAGTCGTACTTACTGCAACATCTGTAAGTATAACGGTTGAAACACTAAAGGAACTCGGTAAATTATCTACAAAAACAGGTAATGCCATACTCGGTGCGGCACTTATAGATGACGTGCTTGGTATCATCGCTCTGACTGTTATATCAAGTTTTGCCGGCAGCGATGTATCAATATGGGTAATACTGCTTAAAATACTTGGTTTCTTCGTATTTTGCGGTGTTGTTGCATTCCTGTTCGTTAAAATCGGGAATCCATGGATTAACAAATATAAAAAGGACTTACGCCGATTTGTAATCTTAGCATTTGCATTCTGTCTTGTAATGGCATTTGCTTCTGAATATTTCTTCGGTGTAAGTGATATAACAGGTGCATTTGTTGCAGGACTTATATTATCAAACAATAAGAAAACTACGTATATGCAAAACCGTTTTGATACAATTTCTTATTTGCTTCTTTCACCTGTATTTTTTGCAAGCGTCGGTTTAAAGGTAACATTTGACGGTATGTCTTCAACGGTAGTTGTACTTATTATTCTGCTTCTTGCTGTTGCCATACTTTCAAAAATGATAGGCTGCGGACTTGGTGCAAAGATTTGCAAATACACAAATTTACAATCAGTAAAAATCGGTATAGGAATGATTTCAAGAGGTGAAGTTGCATTAATCGTTGCAACAAAGGGTATGGCTATGGGACTTATGAACGATATGTTTTTCGCTCCCCTTGTCCTTGTCGTAGTTGCTACAACAATCGTAACACCTATACTTCTTAAACTTGCATACAAATATCAAGCAAGTCATGAACAGGATATTCACATTGAAACTCCACTTGTTGAAAATCTTAAAAAGAGAAATGAAGTTGAAAAAATTACTCAAGCTGCCGCCAGCAGAACATCTGATGGTGATACAAATTCTTAATTTGTAAACAAATTTAAAAATTTCATAAAAACAGTAGTATTATTTATATTTTTGTGATATAATATAATCTAATAATGTAAAATTTCCATACTATGGAACTTTTTCATCGTGTAAATTGTATAAAATACTATGAGGAGAAATATAAATGGGTATATTTGAAAAAGTTTTCGGTACTTATTCCGACAGAGAGCTTAAAAAAGTACGTCCTATTGCCGATAAGGTTATGGCACTTGAAGATGATATGGCAAAGCTTTCTGACGCAGAGTTAAAGGCTAAGACACCCGAATTTAAGGAAAGACTGAAAAACGGAGAAACTCTTGACGACCTTTTGCCAGAAGCTTTTGCAGTAATGCGTGAAGCAAGCTGGAGAGTTTTAGGTATGAAACATTTCTACGTTCAGGTCATAGGTGGTATTATCCTACACCAAGGCCGTATCGCCGAAATGAAAACAGGTGAAGGTAAAACTCTTGTTTCAACACTTCCTGCATACTTAAACGCACTTACAGGTAACGGTGTACATATCGTTACCGTTAATGACTACCTTGCAAAGCGTGACAGCGAGTGGATGGGTAAAGTATATCGTTATCTTGGTATGAGTGTAGGTCTTATAATACACGAGCTTGACAATAGTGAGCGACGCGAAGCTTATGCGGCAGACATTACCTACGGAACTAATAACGAACTTGGATTTGACTATCTTCGTGACAACATGGTTGTGCATAAAGAACAGATGGTACAAAGAGGTCACAATTATGCAGTTGTGGACGAGGTTGACTCAATCCTTATAGACGAGGCAAGAACTCCTCTTATCATTTCAGGTATGGGTGAAGATGCTAATGAGCTTTACAGAGTCTGCGACATGTTTGTTAAACGTCTTAAAAAAGTTGTTGTTACAGAACATGACGATAAGCAGCTTGATGAAGATATTGATGCAGACTATATTGTAGACGAAAAAGCTAAAACAGCAATGCTTACAGAACAGGGTGTAAAAAAAGCAGAGCAAGGCTTTGGTATCGAAAATCTTTCAGACCCTGAAAATATGAAACTTCAACACCACATAAACCAGGCACTTCAGGCTAATGGTGTTATGCACCGTGACCAGCAGTACGTTGTACATGACGGACAGGTCATGATAGTTGATGAATTTACAGGCCGTATAATGCCGGGCAGACGTTACAGTGACGGTCTTCACCAGGCTATCGAGGCAAAGGAAGGTGTTAAGATTGAAAACGAATCAAAGACACTTGCAACAATTACCTTCCAAAATTTCTTCCGTCTTTACGGAAAACTTTCAGGTATGACCGGTACAGCACTTACTGAAGAAGAAGAATTCCAGCATATATACAAGCTTGACGTTGTGGCAGTTCCTACAAACAAACCTGTTATACGTGAGGATATGCACGATGTTGTATTCAAGACCGAAAAGGGTAAGTTTATGGCTGTTATAAGACAAATACAGGAATGTCATGCAAAAGGCCAGCCTGTACTTGTAGGTACTGTTAATGTTGATAAATCAGAAATACTTTCCGCTCTTTTAAAGCGTGCAGGTATAAAACATAATGTTCTTAATGCTAAATACCATGCAAAGGAAGCCGAAATAGTTGCACAAGCCGGTAAAAAGGGTGCCGTTACAATAGCTACAAACATGGCAGGACGTGGTACTGACATTATGCTTGGCGGTAACGCAGAATATATGGCAAAACACGAAATGGCACGTCAAGGCTTTACTGACGAACTTATCGCTGAAGCAACAGGTTTCGGAGATACCGATGATGAAGATATTATAAATGCAAGAAAGGTATTTACAGAGCTTAATGACAAGTTCAAAGAGCAGATAAGACCTGAACAAGAAGAAGTAAGAGAGCTTGGCGGTCTATTTATAATCGGTACAGAACGTCACGAATCAAGACGTATAGATAATCAGCTTAGAGGTCGTGCCGGTCGTCAAGGCGACCCTGGTGCGTCAAAGTTCTTCTTATCACTTGAAGATGACCTTATGAGAATATTCGGAAGCGACAAAGTTAAATCAATGGTTAATGCTTTAGGTCTTGAAGAAGATGAACCTATCGAAGCAAGAATGCTTACAAATGCTATCGAAAATGCTCAAAGAACACTTGAGAGCAGAAACTTTGATTCTCGTAAGCACGTACTTCAATACGACGAAGTAATGAACGAACAGCGTAAAATTATATACGCACAGCGTCAAATGGTACTTGACGGCGAGGACATCAGCGGTACTATTAAAAATATGATTGAATCTTCAATCGACAGTGCTCTTGATGATTTCATCGGCATTTCTGAAATTCCGGAAGATTGGAATTTACGTGCCATTGCAGAATTTGCAAATCAAAATCTTAACGCTAAGGGTGAATTTACTATTCCTGAAGAAGATATGGATAGAATTACACGTACAGACGTTAAGGATATGCTTATGGAAATTGCTGAAAAGCGATACGCTGAACAAGAAGAAGTATTTGGCGATAATATGCGTGAACTTGAAAGAGTTCTTATGCTTAAGGTTGTCGATACTCTTTGGATGGATCATCTTGATGAAATGGAACACGTTAAGAGAGAAATCGGGCTTCGTGCTTACGGTCAGCATGACCCTGTTATGGAATACAGAAATGTGGGCAGTGAGCTTTATGAAAATATGCTTGATTCAATAAAGAAAGATACTGTAAGATACGTCCTTTCAGCAAGACCGAGAATCAAAATTGAACGTGAACAAGTTGCAAAACCTCTTGATACAGGCGGTGACGGTTCTTTAAGTTCTACAAAACGTGCAAAAAAAGAACCCGGCAGAAATGATCCTTGTCCATGCGGAAGCGGTAAGAAATACAAAAATTGCTGCGGTCAAAACAAATAACTGCTAACAGCTAAAGGAACGGCAATGCCGTTCCTTTGTTTGAAGCGGATAATTCCACAAGCGGAGGACGTCTTGATAAAGATAAAGAAAATGATTTAAGAAAGAAGTGATAAATATGTTAGAGTACGATGAGTACAGATTAAAGCTGCAAGGCTTTGAAGACAGCATAAACGATTTGAGGGATTCACTTTGACATTGCCGGTGCTGAAAGTGAAATAAAAAAACTTGAAGAAGAAAGTGCAAAACCTGACTTTTGGGATGATATGGAAAATTCCCAAAAAGTTTTACAAAAGACTAAACAACTTAAAGATAAAGTTGAAGCATTTAATAATCTTCAGTCAAAATGGGAGGATACACTTGTTTTAATTGATCTTGCAAATGAAGAAGATGATGAAAGTATGCTTCCCGATGTTGTAAGTGCCACAGAAGAAATTGAAGCCGAAATAGAAAAAATGACTCTTGAAACTCTGCTTTCAGGTAACTATGATAAAAACAATGCTATCATGACATTCCATGCCGGTGCAGGTGGTACAGAAGCTCAGGACTGGTGCGAAATGCTTATAAGAATGTACCAGATGTGGGCACAGAAAAACGGATACTCATATACCGTTCTTGATTCTCTGCCGGGCGATGAAGCAGGTATAAAAAGCTGTACAATAGAAATTGACGGTCTAAATGCTTATGGTTATTTAAAAGCAGAAAAAGGCGTTCACCGTCTTGTAAGAATCTCTCCTTTCAACTCTGCCGGAAAGCGTATGACTTCCTTTGCATCAATCGAAGTAATGCCTGAACTTGATGACAATGTTGAAATAGATATTCGTCCGGAAGATATAAAAATGGAAGCATTCCGTGCCAGCGGTGCAGGCGGACAGCACATTAATAAAACAAGTTCAGCCGTGCGTCTTACACATATCCCTACCGGTGTTGTTGTATCATGTCAGACACAGCGTTCACAACACCAAAACAGAGATTACGCTATGAAAATGCTAAAAGCTAAACTTGTTGAAATGGCTGAGCAACAGCAAAAAGAAAAAATTTCAGATATTAAAGGTGTGCAGATGGATAATGGTTGGGGAAGTCAAATACGTTCATACGTATTCCAACCATATACAATGGTTAAAGACCTTAGAACAGGCTTTGAAATGGGTAACATAGGTGCTGTTATGGACGGTGACTTAAACGGATTTATAAACGCATATTTAAAAGCTGCAAGTCTTGGTACACTTCAAAAATAACAAACAAAACAGACGGTTTATATAATTTTCCGTCTGTTTTTTATTAGTCACTATGTACAGCAAAATACGGCATTGCAAGTATAACAATTGCAATACCGTATTTAAAATTAGAAGTTTTGGTTACGGTTATTGTTATCGTTCTTTTTATTCTGTGTTTGATTTGGCTTTTGGTTCTGTTTTTGATTCTGTTTCTGATTTTGCTTGTTATTAATATTATTGTTCATTTCTCTTCCCTCCCTTCTTTTAAAATTATTTTGTCCTAAGCTTATATTTTTATGCAAAAAAGCCTGTTTTACTTGAATTTTACTAATAAAAATGTTATAATAATAAGTAGGATTTATTAATAATTTCTTATTAAAATTAGCAGTTTGGAGTATATTATGGTTGACAAGATTTGGATTTTTAAAAATAAAAAACTTCAGGATGATGAGATAAATTCTGTTTCTCTAAAATACCGTATACCCCGTATAATATCGGCAATAATTTTAAACAGAAATATAGACGGAGAAAAAATCTCATCATACCTAAAAAAGTCAATTTCAGACGTAATAAATCCCGAACTTATGCTTGATATGGAAAAGGCAGCAGATAGAATACTAAAAGCAGTAGATGAAAAGGAAAAAATCACCGTGTATGGCGATTATGACGTCGACGGAATAACAGCTACGGCACTTATGTATCAGTTTCTTTCGGAAATAGGTGCTGACGTTGAGTATTATATCCCCGACCGCAAGGGTGAAGGATACGGAATAAATATAATGGCAGTAAATAAACTTGCAAGGCAAGGCACAAAACTTATGATTACTGTTGACTGCGGTATAACAGCAATAGGTGAAGTTGAATTTGCCAAATTACAGGGTATGGATATTATAATTACAGATCACCATACGTGTAAGGAGCGTATACCTGAATCAGCAGTCGCTATTTTAAATCCTAAACGCCCTGACTGTGAATATCCATTTGAATCATTGGCCGGCGTCGGTGTTGCTTTTAAGCTTATTTTGGAATTAGCAAAAAAGAAGGATATGAGTACAAAGGACGTTTTTGCAAGATATATTGACCTTGTAACCCTTGGTACAATAGCAGATGTAGTACCTCTTTTAGATGAAAACAGAATTATTGTTGATAAAGGTATAAAGTCTCTTCAAAATCCTCACCGTCCTGGTATTAAGGCGTTATTTGATGTTGCAGGAATTGCAGGAAAACCAGTAAATGTTTCTACCGTTGCATTTGCCATTGCACCAAGACTAAATGCTGCCGGCAGACTTGGCACTGCTACAACTGCTGTTGAACTTTTGCTCACCAAAGAACTAGAAAAAGCACGTCAAACCGCTGTTATTCTTGATGAAGAAAACAAAGAACGTCAAAAAACAGAACATACGATATTTGATGAAGCACTTGAAATGATAGCCAAAGATCCTAACTTTGAAAAGAAGAAAGTTATTGTACTTGCACACGAAGGCTGGCATAACGGTGTTATAGGCATAGTTGCATCAAGACTTTGTGATATGTACTATAAGCCTTGTATTCTTATTTCGCATTCAAACGGTATCGGTAAGGGTTCCGGCAGAAGTATAAAAAACTTTAACCTGTTTGATGCCCTTACAGCATGTGATAAATATTTAACTGAATTTGGAGGTCATGCCGTAGCAGCAGGGCTTAATATAAACATAAGTGATTTAGAAGATTTTGAAAAAGCAATTAATAAATATGCCGACGAAATTTTAACTGATAAAGATATGATACCGTCTGTTGAAATTGATTGTCCGATTTCAGAAAAATCAA
This sequence comes from uncultured Clostridia bacterium, assembly GCA_944390495.1. Taxonomy (GTDB): domain Bacteria; phylum Bacillota; class Clostridia; order UBA1381; family UBA1381; genus Hominilimicola. The sequence continues at coordinate 27,167 of CALXQE010000112.1, read as the reverse complement.
TTACTCTTGAGACCGCTAAAATGCTGTCATACCTTGAACCTTTTGGTATGGGTAATGAAAGACCGGTATTTGCTCTTGCAAAGGCACAGGTCGTAAATTTTGCACCTGTCGGTAATGACAATAAGCATTTAAAACTGCGTATTTCAAAAAACGGATTTATGATTAACTGCATAGGTTTTGGTTTGGGAGATTATGCATCAGTACTTAATAACGGCAGTATTATAAATATAGCATTTCACATAAATATTAATAGTTACCAAGGAAATGAAAATGTTCAGTTGGTACTTAAAGATATAAAAATAGTTTAAAAGGAGTGATTTTATGGCAGATGATAAGAACACAGTAATACTTTCACCTGAAAAAATGCCTCAGAATATAGACGACACAGACGTACTTATTGATAAAATTATAGGCATGGTAAAAGGTTACAGTCCCAATGCAAATACGGACATGATTTACATTGCCTATCGTCTTGCCAAAACAGCTCATTCGCATCAATTCAGACGAAGCGGAGCACCATATATCGAACATCCTGTACAGCTTGCTTATATTGCCGCACAGCTTGCACTCGATTCAACGGCAATATCCGCTGCACTTCTTCATGATGTTGTTGAGGATACTCCTTATACATACGAAGATATTCAGTCATTGTTCGGTGAAAGTGTTGCAGAGCTTGTGGAAGGCGTTACAAAGCTAAAAAAAATTAAATACAGTACACGTGAGGAACAACAAGTTGAAAATTTAAGAAAGATGTTTCTTGCTATGGCAAAGGATATACGTGTCGTAGTTATAAAACTTATTGACAGACTTCACAATATGCGTACTCTTAGCTTTATGCCTCGTGCAAAGCAGCTTCTTATTTCAAAAGAAACTCTTGATGTATACGCTCCCCTTGCCCACCGATTAGGTATGTCTAAGATTAAAATTGAGCTTGAGGATTTATCACTTAAATATCTTGACCCAGTAGCATACGAAGAAATTACGGCAAGTATCAATCAGAAAAAAGAAGAACGTGAAAAATACATATTTGATATTATGGAGGTTCTTAGAGGTAAACTTGACGAAATGAATATAAAAGGTCAGGTTACGGGACGTGCAAAACATTTTTACAGCATTTTCAGAAAAATGTATACTCAAAATAAAACACTTGACGAACTTTATGATTTATTTGCAGTGCGTGTTATAGTAGATACAGTTGCAGACTGTTATGCTGTTTTGGGTATGGTGCACGATTTATACACACCTGTACCAATGCGTTTTAAAGACTACATCGCAATGCCTAAACCAAATATGTACCAGTCACTTCACACAACAGTAATCGGTCCTAACGGCACTCCCCTTGAAATTCAAATACGTACATGGGAAATGCACAGAGTTGCCGAAAACGGTATCGCCGCACATTGGAAGTACAAAGAAGGCATATCAGGTAAAACCGATATGGATTCAAAACTCGAGTGGGTAAGACAGCTTCTTGATACTCAAACAAACATTATAGATACTGATGATTTCTTTAACACGTTAAAATTTGATTTGTTTGAAGATGAAGTTTTTGTATTTACACCTCAGGGAAAAGTAATATCTCTACCTGCAAAAAGTACCGTTATAGACTTTGCCTTTGCAATTCATTCAGAGGTTGGATACAAAATGAGCGGTGCAAAGGTAAACGGTAAAATAGTTCCAAATAACTATATGGTACAAAACGGTGAAATAGTAGAGATCTTGACCGCCAATACACACGGTCCAAGTCGTGACTGGCTTAAAATCTGCCGCACCTCACAGGCTAAAAATAAAATAAATCAATGGTTTAAACGTGAAAGACGTGATGAAAATATTGAACGTGGCAAGGAGCTTATTGAACGTGAGCTTCGCAGACTCGGAAATACACACGAACAACTGTTTAAACCTGAATGGATCGCAGTGCTTATACGACGTTACGGATTCCAGACAATAGACGACCTATATGCAAGTGTAGGTTACGGTGGCTTAACAGCTCAAAAAGTTGTTGTAAGACTCCGTGATGAGTGGCTTAAACAAAATAAAGCACTTGAGGCTAAAAAGACTCTTGAGGCTGTTTATGATGAAGAAAGCCACACCGTACAAGCCGAACCTGCAAAACGATATGCTTCAAGTAAAGGTATTGTAGTTAAAGACATTGATAATTGCCTTGTCCGCCTTGCACGGTGCTGCAATCCTGTTGCAGGCGACGATATAGTAGGTTTTATAACAAAAGGACGAGGGGTAAGTGTCCACAGACGTGACTGCCCTAATATGAATCCGGACAATATGTCAGAAGAGGACAGAGGCAGATTTATAGATGTATGGTGGGACGGTGAAAGAAGTACCTCATATATCGCTCACTTACAGGTTGAAGCACCTGACCGTGACGGTGTACTTCTTGAAATTACAAATATACTATCAACACTTAAAATACCGTTTAAGTCTGTAAATGCTTTTGTAAATAAAAAAGGTATTGCTATCATACAAATAGGTGTTGAAATACGAAATACATCTGACTTGTCACTTTTAAAGAAGAAAATAACACAGATACACGGAGTTACTTCCGTTACGAGAATACAAAATTAAGGATTAATTTTATGGAAAAGATAAATATTGATATAAAAACGGAATTTATAAAACTTGACCAACTTTTGAAGTTTTCAGCAATAGCTGAAAGCGGTGCAGATGCAAAAGATATGGTTTTGAGTGAGATGGTATCCGTAAACGGTGAACCTTGTACAATGCGTGGTAAAAAAATACGTCCTGGTGATAAAGTTACCGTTGAATTTGAAGATGAAACGGTTGAAATTGAAGTGGGAGCTGAATAAATGTACATTTCCTCTATTACACTTTCCAATTTCCGTAATTACACTTCCCAAAAAATAGACTTTTCACCACATACAAATGTAATTATAGGTGATAATGCCCAGGGAAAAACAAATATTCTTGAGGCAGTATATCTGTTTTCACAAGGACGAAGTCACAGAGCAAAATCCGACAAAGAGCTTATAAAATTCGGATGCGATTTTTCAAAGCTATCCCTTGACTTCCACGATGCAAAACGCGATTATAACGGAGTAATACAGCTTGTAAAAAACGGTCAAAAAAGCATTAAAATAAATCATGTTCAGATAACAAAGCTTAGTATGCTTATGAATTATCTAAACGTAGTAATGTTTTCTCCGGAGGATCTGAATCTTGTTAAAGGTTCACCTTCCGCACGGCGTCGTTTTATTGACTCATCTGTAAGTCAACTCTACCCCGCTTATCTTACAAGCCTTATAGATTATCATAAATCATTGTCCCAAAAAAACAGCCTTTTAAAGGCACTTAGGACAAAGGGCGTAAAATCAGACGTAATGCTGTCGGTGTGGAACGAACAGCTTTCACGTGAGGCAGAAAAAATAATTAGATACAGAAGTGAATTTGTTGATTTGATTAATAAATATGCATCTGTAATACAATCAGAGATTTCCGGAGAAATACTTGATATTACTTATTCACCCGGTATTAAGTTAGACAATTTTGATACAAATTCAATATTTGAATACCTTGAAAAAAACCAAAAAAGAGAAATTGACTTTGCCTCTTCTCAGATAGGTATACAGCGTGATGATATTCATATAACCATAAATAAAAATGAAGCCAAACTTTACGGCTCCCAAGGTCAGCAGAGAACCGCTGCATTATCAATGAAAATTGCACAGGCGGATTATATTAATCATGTAAAAGAGGAGTATCCTATACTTCTTCTTGACGATATAATGAGTGAACTTGATATAAACCGAAGACTGTATTTATCACAAAAAATAAAAGGTAAGCAGGTACTTATAACTTCTACTGATACAGATCTTTTAGAAAGTACTGGCAGTACAAAAATATTTAAAATAAAAAACGGCAGTGTTATAAGGGAGGGAACCTAATGTATCTTAGAATAGAGGAAAATACAGTTGTAAACACAAAAAATATTATCGGTATATTCGATATGGACAACACTACCGTTTCAAGATTAGGCAGAAATTTCCTTTCCGAATCCGAAAAAAACGGTCTTATAAAAAATTCAACAGAAGATTTACCTAAATCTTTTGTTATAACAAATGACAGAAAAGGAACTAAGGTATTTATATCCTCTGTTTCTTCAAAAATACTTGCAAAAAGGCGTTTACGCTGACAGAAAAAGGTTAGAATTAAAATAAGGAGAATAAACTTATGAGCGATATTGAAAAGATTGAAACCACCTATGACGAAAACCAAATTCAGGTACTTGAGGGACTTGATGCGGTAAGAAAACGTCCCGGTATGTATATCGGTTCAACCTCATCTGCCGGTCTGCATCATCTTGTATATGAGATTGTAGATAACTCCATAGATGAGGCACTTGCCGGCTACTGTTCTGAAATAAAAGTTGATATTAACGCTGACAACTCCGTTACAGTTACAGATAACGGACGTGGTATACCGGTTGGTATTCACCCTCAGCAGGGTATTCCGACAGTTGAAGTTGTTCTTACAATTCTTCATGCCGGCGGTAAATTCGGAGGCGGCGGATATAAAGTGTCCGGAGGTCTTCACGGTGTTGGTTCATCTGTTGTAAACGCCCTTTCTGAAAAACTTGAAGTCGAAGTAAGCGACGGCAGTCACATCCATTACCAAAGCTATGAAAGAGGTAAACCTACATGTAAGCTTAAAGTAATCGGTGATACAGACAAAACAGGTACAAAAATAACATTTAAACCTGACCCTGAAATATTTGAAGTTCTTGAATTTGATTACGAAGTACTTTTAAAAAGGCTGCGTGAACAGGCATTTTTAAACAAAGGTATTAAAATACTTCTTACAGATTACAGAGTGGAAAACCCTGAAACGGTTACACTTCATGCAGAAGGCGGTATTAAGGAATTTGTTAATTATATAAACCAAAACAAAGATCCCCTTCATGACGATGTAATATATTTTGAAGCCAAACGTGAAGATATGATGGTTGAAGTTGCTATGCAATATACAACATCATACAGTGAAACACTTTTAAGTTTTGCTAATAATATCCATACCGGTGACGGCGGTACTCATGAAACCGGTTTTAAAGCAGGACTTACAAGAGTTATTAACGACTATGCAAGAAAATATAATCTGCTTAAAGAAAAGGATTCAAATCTTTCAGGCGAAGATACACGTGAAGGACTTACTGCAATTATCAGTGTAAAGGTAGTAGAAGCACAATTTGAAGGTCAGACAAAAACAAAACTCGGCAACAGTGAAGCAAGAGCTTTAGTTGAAAATGCACTAAACGATAAATTAAGTGCATTCCTTGAGGAAAATCCAAAGATTGCAAAAACGATTGTTGAAAAAACACTTACTGCCTCTCGTGCAAGAGAAGCGGCAAAACGTGCAAGGGAACTGACAAGAAAGAACTCAAACGCAAATAACTCATCTCTTTTAGGTAAACTTGCAAAATGTACTGATGAAGGTGCAGACTATGCTGAATTATTCATAGTTGAGGGTGATAGTGCGGGTGGTAGTGCCAAGCAGGGACGTAACAGACGTTTCCAGGCTATATTGCCGCTTTGGGGTAAAATGCTTAATGTTGAAAAATCAAGAATTGATAAAGTTTACTCCAATGAAAAACTGTTACCTGTAATTCAAGCTCTCGGTACCGGAATAGGTGAAGATTTTAACATCGACAATCTAAAATACGGAAAAATTATAATCATGGCCGATGCCGATGTCGACGGTGCACATATAAGAACTCTTCTTCTTACCTTCTTTTTCAGATATATGCGTCAGCTTATTGAAAACGGTAATATTTATATTGCCCAGCCGCCGCTGTTTAAAGTTTTTAAAGGTAAAAACAAAAATTTAGAAGAACGTTTTGCATATACCGAAGATGAACGTGACAGACTGATTGCAGAAATGGGTCCCGGTTCAAAGGTACAGCGTTATAAAGGTCTTGGTGAGATGGACCCTGCAGAGCTTAAAGAAACTACAATGGATCCGGCAAAAAGAACAATGCTTCGTGTTGATATTGAAGATGCTATTGTTGCCGACCAGACATTTACTATCCTTATGGGTGACAAAGTTGAACCACGACGTGAATTTATAGAAAAACACGCTAAATATGTATCAAACCTTGATATATAATATAAAAAGCTGTCTGATAAATATACAGACAGCTTTTTGTTATGATTTAGTCCTTTTTGCATATAATAAATATATGTCTAATTTTACAGAAAGGACGTCTGTTATATGAAAAAAGCACTTAAATATCTTTTTTTGTTTTTCTTTGGCGGAATAGTATATATACTTATAGAACTTTTATGGCGTGGTTATTCTCACTGGAGTATGGGTGTGCTCGGTGGAATGTGTTTTGTACTCTTAGGGCTTATAAACGAGCGATACACCTGGGATATTCCACTGTGGATACAAATGCTCTTAGGTTCATTTATTATTACTTTGCTTGAATTTATAGCAGGCTGTATACTTAATTTGCATTTCCACCTTAATATATGGGATTATTACGATATGCCATTTAATATACTCGGTCAAATTTGTCTGCCGTATATGATTTTGTGGTTTTTCCTCAGCCCTATATGTATAGTGGCAGATGATTACATCAGATACATTTTCTTTGACGAAGAAAAACCTACCTACCATTTGCTTTAAACTAATCCCATTATATAATAAACCAACGGAATAAGGGCAAGTCCCGCAATATGTGAAATAAACACACCTTCAGCACAGTAATCTACATCTCCGCCATATTCCATGCCAAGTACAACCAGTACCGTTGAAACAGGCATTGCTGCTTGAAGAATAATTACTGCCGCTGCCGTTTCATCAATGTTAAAAAGTTTAAGTATAAACATTAAAATTACAGGTACTATAACCATTTTAAGTAAAGTAAGTACAAACAGGCCAATACGTTTATATATATGTTTAAAATCAACTCTTGCAAGTGTACCGCCTATAAACAGCATTGATAAATATGTGGTCGTACCGCCTATCCCTTCTATTACCTCCCCTATTATGCCATCAAACTTAAATCCTACCGCCATTAAAATAAAAGCTACGGCAAACGCTATTGTTCCAGGGTTTAAAAGTCTTTTTAGATTACTGAAAAAAGAGGATTTTTCCTTTGAAATTCCTGTCACTTGATACACGCCTATTGTCCATAAACATAAATCATTTGCAAGTTCATAAATCGTTGCATAAAGAAGTCCCTCCGCACCATACAATGCCTGTATAAGAGGAAACGCCATAAATACCACATTTCCAAAGGTCATCATACATCGGTGCATTGCTCCCATTCTTTTTTCCATTCTGCCGATTTTAGCAGTGACACTGCCTATTCCAAATAACAAAAGCACCACTATAGCAGAAATTACCAAAACATATATTGAATTTACAAGCTTTTCATGGTCAAATTCAAGCTGAGTAAGGGATGAAATTATGAGAAGCGGCAAAGTAACCTTTACGATTATCTTTGAAAGTCCGTTTTTTTGTTCGTCTGTTATATACCCTGTTTTGATACAAACGAAACCAACAATCATCGCAAGTCCTAATGTTAATATACTGTTTATTATAGTTCCAAATCCCTGCATACTCTTATCCTTCTGTCATATTTATTATCAAAAATTATTATATTTTTACGCTTTTCAAAATCTAAAAGCACGTCATAGTCAAACTTTTCAAAATGCAGATTTTTAACAATCTCTTTTACAGGTATATTGGCATATTCCTGTAAGTTATCCCTTATAAAATCCTCTGTCAATATTTCAAAACGTTCTTTTAAAAGACTGCGGTCATATTGACTTACTGACCATTTAGGTGTATTTAACCCTTTATTATTTATAAGAAAATCCAGCTTTAAAATATCTCTAAAACATTCTTCACTGCAGTAATCTGCTAATATGTCATAAAGTTTACTGCGTGATTGTCCTACTTTATTACAGCCGTTTCTTTCATAAAACTTCCATAAATCCTTAAAAAATTCAAAAGGTGAATCCCATTTTTTCAAAAGATATTTTATTGAATTTTCAAATATACCGCTGTTATTATAACGCTCGAAAACCTCCTCTATTCCCTTTAAAAGTAAAATATCGTCATAGGACATAAAGTCGTTTTTCAAAATCTCATAAGGCGGTTTGGGGTTATATACATATCCGTACTTATTTTCTTCATTTCGTATTTTTGTACCTCTTAAAAGTTTTAAGAATCCTAGTTGCAATACATCACTGCCAAGACGATACACATCATCAAATGACTTTTTAAAAGTATTAATATCTTCAAATGGCAGTCCAGCAATAAGGTCGAGGTGCATATGAACACCTCCGATTTCTTTAATTCGTGCCACAGCACGCTTAATACCCTCAAAATCCGTTTTTCTGTCTATTGCCCTTATAGTTTCATCATTCGTTGATTGAACGCCTATTTCAAGCTGAAACATCCCTTTTGGTGCTTGTTTGAATAATGCAATAAGTTCGTCGTTTATTAAATCTGCAGCCACCTCAAAATGAAATGTTGTGTTTTTACCGTTTTCAATAAGGAACTTAACAAGTTCACATGTACGTTTTCTGTCTGCATTAAATGTTCTGTCCACAAATTTTACAATTTTAACATCGTGATCGGCAAAGAACTTTAATTCTTTTTTTACAAGTTCTGTATCACGAAATCTTACGCTGTGACTTGTTGATGAAAGACAGTAACTGCACCTAAAAGGACAGCCTCTGCTTGATTCGTAGTATATAAGCTTTCCGCGATTTTTATTTATATCTTCTTCAGTATACGGAAACGGTATGCTTGATAAATCATGTATAAGCTCTCTGTCAGGAAAACGCACAACTTTACCGTCTATTCTGCCCGTCATACCGCTGCACATTTTGCCGCTGTCAAGCCACTCTTTAAAAATAGCCTCTCCTTCGCCACGCATAATGCCGTCTATAAATGAGTACTTTTCCATATACTCCACATCGTCAAAGGACACCTCAGGGCCTCCGAATATAATTGTTGTATTTGGAGAAACCTTTTTAAGCATTTGTGCAACATCAAGGCACATACTTATATTCCAAATATAACAGGAAAATAATACAGCATCTGCTTTTTTCTCGTAAATATCACGCAGTATATCTTCACTGCGTTCATTTATTGTGTATTCACAAAATTCCACATCATCTGAATTTGCATACATTTTTAGTGTACGTACACTTAAAGATGTATGAATATACTTTGCATTTACCGCCGCAAGCAAAACTTTCATATCAGCCACCGTAAACTTCTTTTTTTAGTATTCCTATATACGGAAGATTTCTAAAACGTTCATCATAATCCATTCCGTAACCTATTACAAATTCATCAGGTATTTCTATACCGCAATATTTTATATAAACATCTTTTTCACGTCTTGCAGGTTTTGAAAGCATTGAACATATTTCTGTATTTGCTCCACGTTTTTGTAATAAGTCATTAAGCATTGAAAGAGTATTGCCGCTGTCTACAATATCTTCCGTAATAATAACATTTTTACCGTTTAAATCCGTTTGTGCATCCTTTAAAATTTTAAGTTCTCCGCTTACTGTTCCGCTGCCGTAACTTGACACTTGCATAAAATCAATCGTAACGTCAACATCAAGATAACGCATAAGGTCTGACGCAAAAAGTAAACTTCCTTTTAGTATTACAAGCAGTACAACTTGTTTACCTTTATAATCCTCATTAATTCTGTCTGCAATTTTTTTTACGATACCTTTAATTTCATCTTTGCTTATAAGTATCTTTTCAACCTCTTTTATCATTTTCCCACTCTCCATTTTTAATTTCTTTTATTGATTAATATATTATACCATAGATTTTATAATATTTTAATTAAAAATGCGAAAAAAATAAAATTTTCGGGAAAAACTATAAAATAAGTATCTTTTAAAAGAGAGGTGATTTGGTGAAAAAATTATTTTTTTGTATTATATTAATGTTTTTTATACAAATTGCTGTTCATGCCCAACCTGAATATGAGCAAATAATGTCGGATAGAATAAACAGTATTGGCATTTTTAACGGAAAAAGCGGAATAGTATATGCTGACACAAAAAATTTTGAAGGAAATAATTCACTTTTTATCGTTAGTATTTCCGATAAATCCATAAACTGTGAAATATACGATAAATCCGACGGAATACAGCTGACCGATAAAATAGAATTTCCCAAAAAAACAAATTGCCGCCTTTCCTGCGGAAAAAACGGAGATAATGACGTTTTTATACTATCCTCAAAAAATTCAAAGGAGGTTTACACGCTCCTTGACGACACAATAACAAAATCCGATAATACAAAAATTACAGAAATAAATGATATTGCCGGATATTCAAACGGCAAACCTATATCATACACTTCAAGAAAAAATATATCTTCTTTCGTAACATCATTAAAAGAGGATACTCTTTCACAGTACCCATTCCAAAATATAATAAACACACTTTCAGATACTGAAATAAACGATATAAAAGAAACTTTAGCAGCCTGCGTGGATATAATGTCCTTTGATATAAAAGACTATGATTATGACAAGCTGTTTAAGTATATACTTTATACTCACAAAAATTTCAGTATCCTAACGGATATACCTGCAAATTCAGGTCAAAGCAGTTCACTTGGCTATAACAATGTTTCTATTGTAAACAGTGAATTTATCGACTACATTATGGAGCAGGTATTTCGAATAACTCCCGAAAAACCTCCCGTAAATAATCTTTTAGAACGAGGATTTTGTTATAACAACGGTTATTATTTTTACAGCGGAGGTTTTGATGTTTATTTTTCAACTGAAATTCGTGATATCATAAGTGTATATGACTTAGGCAGCGGAGTTATGTTTGTTGTATTTTCAGATATTTATACGGAGGGTGAAACAAAAACTCAGGAATACAGTTTTGCCGTACTTCAAAAAAATGACGAAGGATATTCTCTTCTGCGACTTGGTATGGGTGAGCCGCTCCCATCAGAACATGAAGTCACACAATATTCACCATTTTCCCACACCAATAATAACCAGTCTGCCACATCTGATAAAACAGAAAGCAGTAATATCCAGCCTATTCCATATATTCTGCTGATAATTGCAGTTGGAATTGTCGGACTTATATGCGGCATCTATATACTGATAAAAAATAAAAAATAAATATTATATATCTGCGATTAAATCCTTTATAATCTCACCGGCTATAATAAGTCCCGCAACAGACGGTACAAATGATATACTTCCCGGTACTGCTTTACCATTTTCCGTAATATTAGTCTTTATTGCCTCTTCCTTTGAATATACTACTTTTAAATGCTTGACTCCACGATTTTTAAGCTCACGTCGCATAACACGAGCTAAGGGACAAACAGATGTTTTATATATATCGGTCACTTCAAACAACGTGGGGTCAAGTTTATTTCCCGTACCCATTGAACTTATAACTTTAACACCTGCTTCTTGAGCTTTCATTATAATTTCTATTTTACCTGTAACTGTATCAATCGCATCGGCAACATAATCATATTTTGAAAAATCAAACATATCAGACGTATCAGGCATAAAAAATACATTGTGGCAATTTACCTTAACATCCGGATTTATATCAAGGGCACGTTTCTTAAACACCTCTGTCTTTGGTAAACCCACTGTTGAATTAAGTGCAATAATCTGTCTGTTTATATTTGATACTGAAACAACGTCTCTGTCTATAACATCTATTTCGCCTATGCCTGCCCTAACAAGTGCTTCAGCAATGTGTCCGCCTACTCCGCCTATACCAAATACAGCAACTCGTGATTTTTTTAATTTCTCTACTGCCTTCTTACCTAACAGCATTTCTGTACGCTCAAATTGATTTTCCATTTTAATCACCTCATTATTTCTAATGAATTATATCATTTTATCCATTGCATTGTCAATGCACCTGAATATTTAACTTTATTGACGTTGTATTCTCTTGAATTATTACCTATTTTATGATAAAATATAAAAAAACATTGAAAGGAATGGTACATCATGGAACTGCACGAATCAGGCGAAATGTATCTGGAAACTATCCTTTTACTTAAAGAACAGTATGGATATGTGCGTTCAATAGATATAGCAAATAAAATGAATGTATCAAAGCCCAGTGTCAGCCGTGCCGTAGGTCTTTTAAAGGAAAACGGATACATAACCTTTGACCCAAACGGTATGATTCTTCTTACTGAATCCGGGCGAAATGTGGCTGATAAAATATACGAGCGTCACCGTGTGTTAAAGCAGTTTTTTATATCACTTGGTGTAAGTGAAGAAACGGCAGACCATGACGCTTGCAAAATTGAACACATCATAAGCGACGAAACATTTGATATTTTAAAAAACAAAATAAAGTAACTTTAAAAGGGACAGTAAAAATATACACTTTTGGTGCATATAATTACTGTCCCTTTGTTGTTACTGTTTTATAAGTCCTTCATGTTTTTTGTTTGGTGATTCTATACCAAAAAGTATTCTGTCCATTGTTATACCCATTGATGATGCTAATCTTGACAAAACATCTAAATCGGGATTTTCTGCCTCATCATTTTCATATTTTGTAATAGTTTTGGCAGAAACACCTGCTCTTTTTGCAAGTTCGTTCTTTGAAAGCTTTGCCCTTTTTCTGTAAATCATAAGGCGTTCGCCCATTGTAAATACTTCCATTCAATATCACCTTATTCCTTCATTTGTAAATACATCAGATATTTTCTTAAACTCTTCAATAGACAGCGTTTCACCACGTCTTGACGGCAGTATATCAATACTTTCCAAAAGTGATGAAAGCTGTGTCTTCGGCACTGAAAAGCCACTGCAAAGACAATTTAAAAGCGTCTTTCTTCTTTGTGCAAATGATGCCTTGACCACCTTAAAAAACATTTTCTCATCTAAAACATCGACAGCAGGTTTTTCTCTGATTTTAAGTTTTAACACTGCACTGTCTACCTTTGGCGGCGGTACAAATAATGATGCCGGTACCTTTGTAACAACTGTCGGTTCAGTATAATATCTGCATAGAACAGATATTGCACCGTAGTCCTTTGAACCTTCTTTTGCCGCAAGCCTTAAAGCAACTTCCTTTTGAACCATAACAACAATACTTTTTATAGGCAATTTTTCCTCTAAAAGTTTTGTTATTATAGGCGTTGTTATATAGTAGGGAAGATTTGCCGCAACACTTACTTTTCTGCCGTCAAATTCTTCCTTTATAAGCTCTTTAAGATTTGTTTTTAAAATATCTTTATTCACTATCTTAACATTATCATAATCTGACAATGTATAATCAAGTACATCGATTAAACGCTCGTCTATTTCTATCGTAACAACTTTTTCACTGCTTTTAGCAAGCTCCTGAGTAAGTACACCAAATCCGGGACCTATTTCAATAACTCCATCCTCAGGCTCGGCAGCTTCAACTATTTCATGAAGTACATCCCTTGATGTAAGGAAGTTTTGACCAAGTCCCTTTTTAAATGTAAATCCGAATTTTTCCTGTATACTTCGTATAACTCTCGGAGAAGTTAAATCCATAATTATTCTCCTCTCTTTATCTTATGCTTTAATTATATATTAAATATACAGGTTCGTCAACTAAAAAACAAATGCTCAATAAGAGTTTTTATACCAATGAGTATAAGTATAATACCCCCTGCAGTTTCAGCCTTGTTTCCCAAAAAACAACCAAAACGCTTTCCTATATAAACACCTGCAAATGACATTATAAATGCTACAATGCCTATAACACCTGATGACATTATAACAGGTGCACCCACAGCCGCAAGAGTGACTCCTGCCGCAAGTGCATCAACACTTGTTGCAAAGGCCATAATGAGTATAGATTTAATATTTAACGGATCTTTAGGTATCTCATGTGCGGAGAATGATTCCATAATCATTCTTATACCAAGAAATGCAAGAAGTACAAAAACAATCCAGTGGTCAAAACTTTCCACATATTTTGCTGCAAATCCTGATATAAAAATACCTATACACGGCATAATAAACTGAAATGCACCGAAAAAAAATGAAATCTTTATGGCATCACCAAAGCCAATTTTTCGCACTATCATACCGTCTGTAACCGCAGCAGAAAAAGCGTCTGCGGCAAGTGCGGCGGCAAGTATCATAAGTGATAAAAAACTCATAACTCTACCCTCCGCCGCTATTCGATAATTCTTCTGTATTCCTCTTTCATATACCCTGACAATTCCCCTAAATCAAGCGGAAATTCAACAAATCCACGTGCATAATATGACAAATCATAAGGCTGAAAGAAAATTACAAGCTTATTATCATTTATGTAAAAATTAGTTTGATGTGACTGCTTTATTTCAGGCTTTACCCATAAATCCTTATATTCCTCACTATTTTCAGTTACAAGTTCATTAATCATTCTGTTAAGCGTATTTTCATAACCTGTATCTGTAAATAAATCTGACAGCTTTATTTCTTTTCCAGTTGCAATATCTATATTTTTCGGTATACGCACTGTACTGCCGTGTGCTCCGCCCGTATATACATATTTTTCCTCAACTACACTTATAAAGTCATTGTTATTATATTTTTCTTCCCAGTCTATTTCCAGTACACATTTATTTCCCATACGCACATTATCCTTGTTTTCCTGTGCTTCCATATCAAAGGCTACAATGTCACTTTCAATATTTCCGGCTATTTCACTATTTACACTCTTTTCAAACTCTTCATTATTAAATCCTGAAAAACTTATAATTTCAGCCTTAACAGATGCAAAATCAGTTTCATATTCTTTAACATCGTTAGTTATGCGTACTCCTTCAAAATCGCATCCGCAAAGACATATAACAATCAAAAACGATACTAACACCCTCACCATAAAAACACCTCTACAAAATAATGCAGATAAGTCCGTTGCTGCCGTCATTAATAATTCTTTGAAGTGTTTCTTTAAGCTTCATTCTTGCGGAATCCGGCATTCGTGAAAGCTTATTATGTAATCCCTCATTTACAAGTTCATAAAGTGACTTGCCAAAAATATTTGATTGCCATATCTTCGACGGATCTGTTTCAAACTCTGATAAAAGATAATGTACAAGCTCTTCTGATTGCTTTTCTGTACCGACAATCGGGCTTACCTCTGTTTCAATATCGGCACGAATCATGTGTATTGACGGTGCACTTGCCTTTAACTTAACGCCAAAACGTCCACCCTGTTTAACAATCTTAGGTTCTGCAAGTGTAAGTTCTTCGGTAGACGGAGATACGATCCCGTAACCATTTTCCATTACCTCATGAAGTGCAAATGATACTTTATCATATTCTTTCTTGATCTTTGCCAATTCCTCCATGAGAGTCATAAGTCTATGCTCGCCGTCAATCTCAAAACCTGACATTTCTCCCAAAATTTTATAAAACAGTTCCTGAGGAAGTTCAATACATATCTTAACTGTACCTACACCCAAATCCATTCCCTCAATATATGAACGCTTTACAAATCCGTATTCACCCATACCGTCAGCCAATGAGCGTACATCTCGGATTTTATTTACGTCTTTGATTCTGTCAAGTACTGCCTCGTAAATATCTTTTTTGAGCCAATGCTCGTTGTCAAGTTCACTGATCCAATCAGGTATATCTATATTTATTTCACGAAGCGGGAACTCAAACAATACTGTTTCAATTATTGTATGTACATCTCCTTCGTCTAAATCCTGACAGTTTACAGCTAAAACAGGTACACCATGCTGTTTTTCAAGATTTTCCCTAAGCTGCTGAGTTTGCGATGAAAGAGGATTTACGCTGTTAAGCAAAACTGCAAAAGGTTTATTAATACTCTTTAATTCATTAATAACCCTGTTTTCTGCCTCAACATAGTCCTCCCTTGGTATTTCTGTGATGCTTCCGTCTGTTGTTACCACAAGACCAATAGTTGAATGCTCTGTTATTACCTTTTTCGTTCCGATTTCAGCTGCCTCATTAAAGGCAATAGGATTTTCAAACCACGGTGTTGTCACCATCCTCGGTTCATCACCCTCAACATATCCTAAAGAACTATCGACTATGTATCCTACACAGTCTATCATACGCACTTTAAGTCTTGCATTATCACCAAGTGATATTTCTACTGCCTCATTAGGTATGAATTTCGGTTCGGTAGTCATTATTGTTCGTCCTGCCGCCGACTGGGGAAGCTCATCTCTTGTACGCTCCGCCTGATAAACATTATCTATATTCGGTATAACGAGCAAATCCATAAATTTCTTTATAAACGTGGACTTTCCCGTTCTTACAGGTCCGACTACTCCGATATATACATCACCCTGACTTCTCTGTGCTATATCGCTGTAAATATTATATTCCTCCACTACTTCTTTTCCTCCTTTTGTCCAATATATGTTATATTTATATGCACGGTTTTTTCTAATATACAATAATTCATAAAAAATTATATTTTTGTAAACTATATATTAATATGTGCACCAATAATGAGCATTGACATAATTTCTGTTATGTGCTAATATATTATTGATTTAATATATTCAGAAAGGAAGTTTTATAAAATGGCAAAAATTCAAATGAAAACGCCTCTTGTCGAAATGGACGGCGATGAAATGACAAGAATTATATGGAAAATGATTAAGGATATTCTTCTTATTCCTTACATAGACCTTAAAACAGAATACTATGACCTTGGTCTTGAATACAGAAATGAAACAAATGACCAGGTTACTGTTGACAGTGCACTTGCTACAAAGAAATACGGTGTTGCAGTAAAATGTGCTACAATCACTCCAAATGCAGCAAGAATGACAGAGTATGACTTAAAAGAAATGTGGAAATCTCCAAACGGTACTATACGTGCTATGCTTGACGGTACAGTGTTTAGAACACCGATACTTGTAAAGGGTATCACTCCGTATATTCCTACTTGGACAAAGCCTATAACTATTGCACGTCACGCTTACGGTGATATATACAAAAACGTAGAAATGCAGGTAAAGGCTGGAAGCAAGGCAGAACTTGTATGCACTAATCCGGACGGCAGTGAAACAAGAGAACTTATATACGACTTCAAAAATGAAGATGGTATTATTCAGGGTGTTCATAACCGTGATGAGTCAATTTCAAGCTTTGCAAGAGCATGCTTTAACTTTGCACTTGACACTAATCAAGATATATGGTTTGCTACAAAGGATACTATTTCAAAGAAATATGATCACCGCTTTAAAGATATTTTCCAGGAAATATACGATAATGAATATAAGGAAAAATTTGAAAAAGCCGGTATTGAGTATTTCTATACTCTTATAGATGACGCTGTTGCAAGAGTAGTACGTTCAAACGGCGGTTATATTTGGGCATGTAAAAACTATGACGGTGATGTTATGTCAGATATGGTTGCCACAGCCTATGGTTCACTTGCAATGATGACATCTGTTCTTGTATCTCCTGACGGTGTATATGAATATGAAGCTGCACACGGTACAGTACAAAGACACTATTACAAACATCTAAAGGGCGAAAAGACATCTACAAACTCAGTTGCTACTTTGTTTGCATGGACAGGAGCACTTCGTAAGAGAGGCGAACTTGACAATCTTGATGATCTTGTAAAATTTGCAGATAACCTTGAAAAAGCAACTATTCAAACTATTGAAGACGGTGTTATGACTGGTGACCTTGCTGCACTTTCAACTCTTCCTAACAAGCAAACTGTTGATACAGAAGCATTCCTTGTTGCTGTAAATGAAAGACTTCAGAAGTTAATGTAATATTTCCATAATTTACATCAATAAAAAAACACCTTCAGCATAAACTAATGCTGAGGTGAGCAATATGAATGATAATTATGAAAATATAACTCAGTTTCTTTCAGATAACACAAGTGCTATGAGTTATTTTAATTCACTTTCTGCCGAAATGCAGCAGAAGATACTTGACAGAGGTACCGGTGTTACTACATTCAGTCAACTTATGGATTTTCAAAAAAAGGTTGAGAATAACGAAATAAACTTTAATACGAAAGGCTAAAAGCCTTTCGTATTATTTATTTTCACTCATATTTTTTTCTACAAATAGTTTAATTGAATCTCCCATTATTTTTGAACATTTATCAAGGGAAATAGAAATATCTCCCAATGCCCAGTCCTGTATAACCGACACATATCCGCCTATAAACATTCTTAAATTCGTTTCAAGTCCATCCTTATCCTTTATATTAGGCAAAACAACTCTATCGGACATAAACTGATCTATTATAATATCACGCATTTTACGCAAAAATTGATTTGATTTATTCGTATTTAGAAGAGTTTTATACATTTTTTCATCACGTTTTAAAAATTCAGCAACGTGCATCATTGCAGAATGAGGATTATCAAGAAGATTTCTGTAATCATGTTCGTTAAATGAACCTAAAAGTTCATTTATAATGTCAGATTGTATTTTCTCGCCTACTTCATCAACTGTTTTAAAGTGTGCATAAAAAGTACTCCTATTTAGGTCAGCCCTACTGACAATATCCGTAACCGTTATCTTTTTACCGCTGTTAATAAGCTCAACATACGCACGAATAATAGCATCTTCTGAACGTTTAAAGTTTCTGTATGTTTTTTTCTTCTTAACTTCTTCCACGTTTTGTCCTCCTTATTATATTAAAAATATATCTGTCATCATACTTTATTTAACATTATCACACATTTATATGTTTTGTCAATAAGATATTTAATAAATTTACGATAAAACAAATAATATTGTTTAAAAAACATCATAGTGTATAAAATAAAACAACTGTATATAAAAAGGCAGTGTTTGACTTTAGTCAAACACTGCCTTATCCCTGCCAGACTGCAACACAGTCAAAAACCGGAGCGTTATAACGCTCCGGTATCCGTTCAAAATTAGTCTACAAGTTCAAGAATTGCCATAGGTGCACTGTCACCACGACGAGGACCTGTCTGATAAATTCTTGTGTATCCGCCGTTTCTTTCAGCATACTTCGGAGCGATTTCAGAGAACAGCTTTGTTACAACGTCCTCTTTTGTAATAAACTCCAATGCCTGACGACGAGAATGCAATGTATTTGCCTTACCAAGAGTAATCATCTTTTCTGCCATACTCTGAGTTTCTTTTGCTCTTGTTAAAGTAGTTTCAATTCTGCCCTTTTCCAAAAAGCTTGTTACAAGATTACGTAGCATAGCTTTTCTTTGGTCTGTAGGGCGATTTAACTTTCTTGTTCCCGGCATAACCGTTACCTCCTATTAATCTTCTTCTTTTTTAAGGTAAAGACCTAAACCATTCAATTTGTTTATGACTTCTTCAAGCGACTTTCTACCAAGGTTTCTAACCTTCATCATATCTTCTTCAGACTTATTTGTAAGATCTTCAACCGTGTTGATACCTGCACGCTTCAAGCAGTTGTATGAACGAACTGATAAATCAAGTTCTTCAATAGTCATTTCAAGAACTTTTTCCTTCTTGTTCTCTTCCTTTTCAACGATGATTTCAGTATTCTTAGCATCATCTGAAAGGTCAACGAACAATGAAAGCAAGTCGTTCATTATCTTCGCAGCTAACGATACTGCCTCATCAGGCTTAATAGTACCGTTTGTCCAAAGCTCAACAGTAAGCTCTTCTCTGTCTGTATATTGACCTACACGAGTGTTTTCTACTGTATAATTAACCTTTGTTACAGGAGTATAGATAGAATCCACAGGGATTACTCCGATTATCGGCTGCATTGCCTGCTTGTTCTTTTCAGCACTTACATAGCCTCTGCCCTTTGATAGAGTAATCTCAATATAAAGATTTGCATCTTCATTAAGTGTAGCGATATGAAGGTCGGGATTAAATATCTCAACGTCATCATCACGCTTAATGTCGCCCGCTGTTATTTCCTGAGCACCCTTTGCTTCAATATAAACGGTCTTTGGAAGATCACCGTGTATTTTAAGTGCAAGCTTTTTGATGTTAAGAATAATCTCTGTAACATCTTCTGTTACACCTGGTACTGTTGAAAATTCATGCTGAACACCTTCAATTTTTATAGATGTAGCAGCTGCACCGGGCAAAGATGAAAGTAAAATTCTGCGAAGCGAGTTTCCGAGGGTTGTACCATAGCCTCTTTCAAGGGGGGATACAACAAATTTGCCATATCTTCCGTCTTCACTCATCTCAACGCATTCTATATTAGGCTTTTCCATTTCTATCATTTCAGAACCCTCCCTTTATAATCTGAGCCGAGTCGGAGCAAAGTCGCTCCGAAACTGCTCTTAACAACATATATATATATCCACTTACCGAGGGTAACATATAATTATTTAGAATAAAGCTCGACGATAAGATGTTCTTCAACCTCGTAATCGATGTCTTCTCTTGTAGCTAATGCAAGAACTTTACCTGTAAGTGTGTTCTTGTCCATTGAAAGCCACTTAGGAATAACTCTGTTTGCGTTTGTTTCAACGATTTCCTTTATTCTAACTGAGTTCTTACTCTTTTCTCTTACTGCTACTACATCACCCGGCTTTACAAGGTATGACGGAATGTCTACCTTCTGACCGTTTACTGTGATATGACCGTGATTTACAATTTGTCTTGCTTCACGTCTTGTATTAGCCAAGCCCAATCTGAAAACAACGTTGTCAAGTCTTGACTCAAGAATTTGAAGAAGCATCTCACCTGTGATGCCCTGTCTCTTTGTAGCCATTACATAGTACTTTCTGAACTGTTTCTCAAGTACACCGTATATAAACTTAACCTTCTGCTTTTCATTAAGCTGAAGACCGTATTCAGACTGCTTTTTTCTTCCCTGCTTCGGGTTTCTGTTAGATGACTTATCTATACCCATTGTAGCAGGATTGATGCCCAAAGTTTTGCATCTCTTTAAAACCGGTTGTCTGTTGATTGCCATGCTCTTTTTCCTCCTTTATAATAATAACACAATCAGACTCTTCTTCTCTTCGGTGGTCTGCAACCATTATGAGGAATAGGAGTTACGTCCTTAATCATTGTAACATCAAGACCTGTTGCTTGAAGTGCACGAATTGCAGCTTCTCTACCTGCACCAGGACCCTTAACGTAAACCTCTACAGTCTTCATACCGTGTTCCATAGCTGCCTTTGCAGCTGTTTCAGCAGCTGTTTGTGCAGCAAACGGTGTGCTCTTTCTTGAACCGCGGAAGCCTAAACCACCGGCACTTGCCCAAGATATAGCGTTTCCGGCTGTATCTGTAATTGTAACTATTGTATTGTTGAAAGTAGAGCGGATATGAGCCGCGCCTTTTTCGATATTCTTTCTATCACGACGTCTTGTACGTGTAGTTTTCTTTGCTACCTTAGCCATTTAGCTTAGTCCCTCCTCTATTATTTCTTCTTACCTGCAATTGTTCTTGCAGGACCCTTACGGGTTCTTGCATTGTTCTTTGTATTCTGACCTCTAACTGGTAGACCTCTTCTGTGTCTGATGCCTCTGTAACATCCGATTTCCATAAGTCTCTTAATGTCAAGAGCCAACTGTCTTCTAAGGTCACCTTCAACTGTGTATTCAGCATCGATAACTTCTCTTAGCTTACTTACATCAGCCTCTGTAAGATCCTTTACTCTTGTATCAGGATTAATTCCTGTCTTAGATAGAATCTTCTGTGAGCTCTTTAGTCCAATGCCGTAAATATAGGTAAGACCAATTTCTACTCTCTTTTCTCTAGGTAAGTCAACACCTGCTATTCTTGCCATACTTTTCTACACCTCCATTAAAAGATATCATCAAAAAATTTATATAGTGTTGTATTAAAACTCATTCAAGCTCCGAATAACGGTCAGCCGCACTTGAACAAGTCATAAACAAATTAAGTTTGTGAATAATCAATTAGCCTTGCTTTTGCTTATGCTTAGGATTTTCACAAATAACCATTATTTTACCTTTTCTCTTTATGATTTTGCACTTTTCGCAAATAGGTTTTACTGACGGACGTACCTTCATCTCTATTACCTCCTTGTCGCCGCTATATGACTCAAATTACTTACTTCTCCATGTAATTCTGCCCCTTGACAAGTCATAAGGACTCATTTCAAGAGTAACCTTGTCACCCGGCAAAATCTTAATGAAATTCATTCTCAGCTTGCCTGAAATATGTGCCAAAACCTGGTGCCCATTTTCAAGCTCTACTTTAAACATTGCGTTTGGCAGGTTTTCTACAACAGTACCTTCCAATTCCAATACATCTTCTTTAGCCACGTTAACTCCTCCATTTCGTGCTTTCAAAGAAACCTTAGTTAAATTCCGACAATGCTTTTCGCACTTCCGAATTGGTAACTTTCCCCACAGTTTCCAGCTTATTTTTGATAAAGTCGGAAACAGCAGTGCTGCCTTGTAAGTGCTTGAGCTTTTTCTTTTTAGGACGATCTACTTTACGAAGTTCTCCGTTTGCAAGATAAGCATAATCACCTTCTCTTGCAAGAACTATAAATAAATCGCCCTTATCACGTCCTGCAATAGAACGCACTATTGAACCCTCTACTATTTCCATACAATACTCCTAAAGTGTTAAAATCTCACACCCGTCTTTTGTAATCAATACGGTGTTTTCATAGTGGGCCGACAGATTTCCGTCATCGGTAACAACTGTCCAATCATCATCTAAAACTGCCACATGATACGTACCTGCATTAACCATTGGTTCAATAGCAAGCGTCATACCCTGAGCAAGTTTAACTCCATGTCCTGCTTTACCGAAATTCGGTACACTCGGGTCTTCATGCAAGTTCTGACCTATACCGTGTCCTACCAAATCACGAACTACGCTGAATCCTCTGTCTTCAACATATTTCTGAATGGCTGACGAAACATCGCCTAATTTGGCACCGTGCTTTAAATATTTTATTCCTTCAAAAAAGCTTTCACGTGTCACATCAATAAGCCTTTGTGCTTCTTCGCTTATCTTCCCAACAGCAAAAGTCCTTGCTGCGTCACTGTGCCACCCGTCAAGAACGGCTCCCATATCAATACTGATAATGTCGCCTTCTTTTAGTACAGCCTTTTTGCTTGGTGTTCCGTGTACTACCTCATCATTTATCGATGCACAAATACTTCCCGGAAAACCATTGTAATTAAGGAAATTCGGTCTTGCACCCTTTGAAATTATAAAATCATGTGCAAGCTTATCAAGCTGCGCCGTTGTAACTCCCGGTTTTATATGCTTTTCCAAAAGTTCAAGAGCTTCCTTTGTAACCTTTGCCGACGCACGCATTTTTTCGACCTGTTTTGCAGATTTAATTGTTATCATAAATCACACCTCAAGTCCAAGAGCCGCAGCAACATTTTTTGTTGTGTCTTCAAGCTTATCCTCACCTTGTGCGGTAACAAGAAGTCCTCTTTCTTCATAATATTCCTTAATCGGCTCTGTTTGTTCATGATAAATATCAAGTCTATTCTTGATGGTTTCAGGATTATCATCAGCACGCTGAATCAAATCTCCTCCGCATTTATCACATTTCCCCTCAGTTTTTGGTTTGTTCGAAATTACATTGTACGGAGCACCGCACTTTGAACATTCACGTCTTGAGGAAAGACGCTCTATTATCACATCGTCCTCTACTTCAAGTGACAATACCTTGTCAATCTTAACGCCGGACTCTGTTAAAGCCTCAGCCTGAGCTGTTGTACGAGGGAATCCGTCAAGGATAAACCCATTCGCACAATCAGGCTTTGACAATCTTTCTTTTACAATAGAAACAATCACGTCATCCGGAACAAGCTTTCCGTCGTTAATATACTGTTCAGCAATTTTGCCAACTTCTGTCTGTTCCTTGATGGCGGTTCTCAGCATCACACCTGTTGAGATTGTGTCTATACCCAATCTCTTGGATAGTATCTCTCCTTGTGTGCCTTTACCGGCACCCGGAGGTCCCATTAAAACCAAATTCATACTAAATACCGCCCTTTCTCATTCTTTCTTAATTACTCAAGAAAGCCTTTATAATGACGCATTGTCATTTGTGATTCAATCTGTCTTACAGTTTCAAGTGCAACACCTTCCATGATAAGTAGTGATGTACCACCTATCTGAAGTGCATTAATCTGGAATACTGCACCTATAATTACTGGCAGTATAGCGATAATTGCAAGGAAGAATGCACCCACAAGATTTAATCTTGAAGAAATCTTTGCTATATAATCACTTGTCGGTTTACCCGGTCTTATACCCGGTATATAACCACCGCTCTTCTTCATATTATTCGCAAGTTCAATAGGATTGAACTGTATTGAAGAATAGAAATATGTGAAGAACAATATAAGCAGTGCATAAAGCACAGCATAAACAACACTGGTCCACCATTCTGAAGCATAGCCTGCTGACAGACAGCCAAGAATGTAATAACCTGTGCCGCTTGTTGGCATATTACCACCTGTAAGAAGTCTTACAATTGTTGCAGGGAATGCCATAATTGATGATGCAAAGATGATTGGCATAACGCCGCCCATTGCAACCTTAATCGGAATATTTGTACTCTGTCCGCCGTACATCTTTCTTCCTACAACACGCTTTGCGTACTGAACAGGAATTCTGCGTTCTGCATCTGAGAAGAATACAACGAATGTTATAGCAGCAACTGCAACTACAACAACTGCTGCAACGAATACAAGTCCGCCAACTGTGATGCCGCTTCCAAGCTTCATTGAATATAAGCTGTAAGCTGCTGTTGGGATTCTTGAAACGATACCGGCGAAGATTATAAGTGATACGCCGTTTCCAAGTCCCTTTTCTGTAATACGTTCTCCAAGCCAGATAATAAATGCTGTACCGGCTGTAAATGTCAGAACTATTACGAAGAATGTAAGAACACTTGGGTTTGTTATTGCACTGCCCATGTTATAAAGAGTAACATAAAGACCTGCACCCTGTACAAAAGCAAGCGCTATTCCCAAATATCTTGTTATCTTATTAAGCTTCTTTCTGCCTTCAAGACCTTCCTTTGCAAGTCGTTCAAGTGAAGGAATTGCAACGGTCAAAAGCTGTATAATAATTGATGCGTTGATGTATGGTGACACACCCATTGCCATAACGGTTGCATTTGAGAACGCACCACCTGTAAATACATCAAACAAACTAAACAAGTCAGTACCTGATCCAAGGAACTGCTGCATTGCTTCAGCTGACAGATACGGTACAGGAATATGTGCACCGAATCTGAAAACTACAAGCATCATTAGTGTAAATAGAATTCTGTGACGAAGGTCTGGGATTTTCCACGCATTTCTTAGTGTCTGCAACACCTTACATCACCTCAGCCTTTCCGCCTGCCTTTTCTATTTTTTCCTTAGCTGATGCACTCATCTTAGCAACTTTAACTTCAAGTTTCTTTGTAAGTTCACCTCTGCCAAGAATCTTAACACCATCAAGAGTCTTGCTGATTATACCATTTTCCTTAAGAACTTCAGCTGTAACTACTGTACCATCCTCAAGTCTATTTAGCTCCTCAACGTTAACAGCAACATACTGCTTTGCAAATATATTCTTAAAACCACGTTTAGGAAGTCTTCTGTATAGCGGCATCTGACCACCTTCAAAACCAGGTCTTACGCCACCGCCGCTTCTTGCGTTCTGACCCTTGTGACCTTTACCAGAAGTCTTACCTGTTCCGCTTCCGATACCTCTGCCCACTCTTTTACGAGTAAACTTTGAACCTTCAGCCGGCTGTAATTCGTTTAAGTTCATTTGCTGCACCTCCTTATCAATTAGATTTCTTCAACAGTTACAAGGTGTGATACCTTGTTAATCATTCCTCTTATCTGAGGTGTGTCGTTCTGTTCAACAACACTTCTTATTTTCTTTAGTCCTAAAGCTTCAACAGTAGCGATTTGATCTTTCTTTCTGCCGATTGTGCTTCTAACTAATGTAATCTTAAGCTTAGCCATTATTGTGCCTCCTTATTAACCTCTGATTTGGTCCACAGTCTTGCCTCTAAGCTTAGCAACTTCTTCAGCCTGCTTTAGCTCTGACAAACCCTGTACAGTAGCACTAACTACATTTCTCTTATTATTTGAACGCAAGCACTTTGTTCTGATATCCTTAATACCTGCAAGTTCAAGTACCGCACGGACAGCTCCGCCGGCGATAACTCCGGTACCCTGTGCAGCAGGCTTTAAAAGAACCTTACCAGCACCTGCAATACCTATAACCTCGTGAGGAATTGTTGAGCCTACAAGAGGAACAGTTATCATATTCTTCTTTGCGCTTTCAATACCCTTTCTGATTGCATCAGGTATTTCAGCAGCCTTACCCTGACCGTATCCTACGTGACCGTTCTTGTCACCTACAACGACCAAAGCACTGAATCTCATTGTTCTACCGCCCTTAACGGTTTTAGCAACACGGTTGATTGCTACGACATTTTCTTCAAGCTCTAAAGCTTCTACGTCTATTCTTTCAGTCACCTAACTCGTCCTCCTTATCTTAGAATTCTAAGCCGCCTTCTCTTGCACCTTCTGCAAGAGCAGCAACTCTGCCGTGATATACATATCCGCCTCTGTCAAATACAACAGCCTTAATACCTGCTGCAACTGCCTTTTCAGCAACCTTCATGCCTACTGCCTTTGCACCTTCGATATTTCCGCCGTTACCTGTAAAGTCTTTATCCATGCTTGAGGCTGATACAAGTGTAACACCCTTAACATCATCGATAACCTGAGCGTATATGTGTTTAGCACTTCTGAATACGTTTAGACGAGGTCTCTCCGCCGTGCCGGAGATGTTCTTTCTTACTCTCTTATGACGTCTGATTCTTGCCGCCTTTGTATCTATCTTCTTAATCATTTAAGAACACTCCTTTCATTATTTCTTCTTAGCTCCTGCTTTACCTTCTTTACGTCTGATTACTTCATCAACGTACTTAATACCCTTACCCTTGTATGGTTCAGGCTGTCTGAATTCTCTAATCTTAGCTGCAGTAGCTCCAACATCTTCTTTGTTAGCACCCTTTACGATAATCTTGTTAGGAGCAGGTACTTCAATTGTGATACCTTCCTTTGCTTCGTAAAGAACCGGATGTGAATAACCAAGGCTTAGGTTAAGTGTTTTACCCTGCATAGCAGCTCTGTAACCTACACCGTTGATTTCAAGTTCCTTTGTGAAACCATCCGTTACACCAACAACCATGTTGTTTACAAG
>CALXQE010000111.1 GCA_944390495.1 uncultured Clostridia bacterium | reverse complement strand
GAGCATGCGGTTCATACCCGCAGTGTCATTGGTTCAAATCCAATTACCGCTACCAAAAGAACTTATTAACCAATTTAGTTAATAAGTTCTTTTTCTTTATAATCTGTTAAATATTTTTGTTTTTTCTATAAGATAGTGGAGTGTTATTTGTAACTTCCTTGAAACTGCGTTGAAATCTATTAAGGCTGTTAAAGCTTGTTTTTTCGCCAATAGAAGATATACTCATGGTCGTATTTAAAAGAGGTGATTGTGCAGACTGTATTCGCACATGTTTTATATATCCTTTTAATAAAATACCTATTATGTTTTTGAATGTTCTGCTGAGACATGACGGACTAAAGAAAAATTTTTTGCTAAGATTTTCAAGTGTTAGCTGTTGTTCGTATTTTCTGTTAATATATCTTACTATTTCAGATATTCGTCTATGGGTATCGCTTATATAATGATATTTTAGTTTGTGCATTTTCGTGTTTTGGTGTAAATGCAGAAAATGTAGTGTTTATGGAAAATTACGATTTTTCAGAAATGGGAATGAGTAATGGAAGTGGTATGGGTACAGTAAAGTTCCCGAATACTGCAAACAAAAATGTGTGGGGATGGCATAGAAGTTCAGATCCAAAAACTTGTATATACCGTGAATCAAATGGTGAAAGTTATATGGAAGTTACAACTGTCGGTTCTACAAAAAATGGATCTACTTATTTTTGTAACAATTTTCCAAAACCTATAAGTACATATGCAAGTGTAAGTTTTTACATAAGGATAAAAACCGCAGTTTATTGATGAACTGCGGTTTGGTATTAATTGGAACATATTTTATAATTGCCGATATTAAAATCACTATCAGAATTGATCTTTATTTAGCAACTTTATTTTTTTTTATGTAATCTTCAAGTTTTCTGCACTCTATTATTACGTCATTATCAGACAAATTAAAATCTTTTTCTATAATAAGTCTGTTCAACATCTTTCTTTTTACCTCAATTTCTGTCATATTAATCTCTCCTTTGTGTAAATTCTGACAAATTGTCGTAACTATATGTAAAATTTTACCTCTTATGTTATATATTTTACATTAAAAGGTAAAATATGTCAATATATTGTAATAAATTTACGACAATATTCGTAGAACAGCAAACGACTAATTTCGACATTGAAATGAGGTTTAGTTATATTTTTTTAAGTGCATATATATAAGAACAGATGCTGACGCTATAATCAAAATTAATGCTACAAGCTGTGATATGCCAAGAACATTTGGTATTACATAAAGTATATATTTAGGATTTCTCATACCCTCAAGGAACAGTCTGCCAAGTGAGTACCATAATATATAAAAACAGAATACTTGACCGTCACGTTTTTTCTTATCACAGAATAGAAGAATAATAATAAATCCGATTATATTCCATAGCGATTCATATAAAAATAGGGGATGAACAGGTGTGTTGCCATTTATAGACATTCCGAGTAAGGAGTTTGTTTCTCCGCCGAAAACTTCCGCATTTACAAAGTTTCCAAAACGTCCTATTGCCTGACCTATAAGAAGTCCCGGTGCACATACGTCAAAAACCTTAGGAACGCTTATTTTACGGATTTTACAATATATAAATGTAGAAATCGCTGCACCAATAATTCCGCCGTATATTGCAAGACCTCCGTTCCATATTTTAAACATATCAACGAAGGAGTCAAATTCGTCCAGTGCAAAAAGTACATAATAAATTCTTGCACCTATAATTCCGAATACAAGACCTATAAGTGCTATATCCCATATATAGTCCTTTTTTATACCGCGTTTTTCGCAGGTCTTATATACAAAAAGTAAGCCTAAAAGAAAACCTGTGAGAATAATAAGAGCGTACCAGTAAATTGGTTTGGTACCTATTGAAAAGGCAACAGGGTTTATGTTAAGTGTCAGTCCTATTTTAGGAAATGAGATTATATTCATTATTATACCTCCTTCATGGATAGTGAAATTCTTTTCTTTTTACTGTCAACATCAAGTACACGGACGTTAACTATATCGCCGACAGATAGGACTTCCGTAGGGTGTTTTATATATTTATCGGAAATTTCGGAAATATGAACAAGTCCGTCTTGATGTACACCTATATCCACAAAAGCACCGAAATCTATTACGTTTCGGACTGTTCCTGTAAGAATCATACCCGGCTTTAAATCGTCCATTGAAAGTATGTCGCTTCTGAGTATTGGCTGTTCCAGTTCTTCACGTGGATCTCTGCCTTTTTTCAAAAGGCTGTCTACTATATCATTTAGAGTTATTTCTCCTATACCAAGTTTTTCTGCAAGAATAGGTACATTTTCTGTTGACAGCTTATTTTTTATATCTGAAATATTACCCTTTTGAACATCATCTTCGGTATATCCTAAATAAGAAAGTAATCCTTTTGCGGCTTTATAGCTTTCGGGGTGGACAGAGGTGTTGTCCAGCACATTTGTACCGTCAGTGATTCTTAAAAATCCGGCACACTGCTCAAATGATTTTTGACCGAGTTTCGGTACTTTTAAAAGTTCTTTTCGTGTGCTGAATTTACCGTTTTCTTCGCGATATGTTACAATGTTTTTTGAAACAGTTTTATTTATTCCTGCAACATACGAAAGTAAAGATGGTGAAGCGGTGTTAAGATCAACTCCTACACTGTTTACACAGTTTTCAACAACACCTCCAAGAGCTTCACCAAGGTGCTTTTGATTCATATCGTGCTGATACTGACCTACACCGATTGATTTAGGATCTATTTTAACAAGTTCAGACAGTGGATCTTGTACACGTCTGGCGATTGATACTGCACTTCTAAGAGATACATCGTATTGAGGAAATTCCTCGGTTGCAAGTTTTGAGGCACTGTACACCGATGCACCTGCTTCATTTGTCATAACATAGTAAACTTTTTTGGGGAGCGTTTTTATCACGTTTGATATAAATATTTCGCTTTCTTTTGAGGCAGTTCCGTTTCCTATTGAAACTATATCAACATTATTTTTGTTTATCATATCTGTGATAATTTGCATAGCTTTATCGGTGTCGTGATTGGGAAGTGTACAGTAAACAACATTTGTATCTAAAACTTTACCGGTTTCATCAACGACTGCAACTTTACAGCCTGTTCTGTACCCAGGGTCAAATCCCATTACAATTTTACCTTTTACAGGTGGTTGCAGTAATAGTCCGGATAAATTTTTGCTAAATATCTTAATTGAGTCGTCTTCGGCTTGTTCCGTAAGAATATTTCGTATTTCCGTTGATATAGATGGAGCGATAAGTCGTTTATAGCTATCATTTACAGCCATAACTACATACTTTGTAGAAGGTGACGGTTGCTTTGGGGTAAGCTTTTTTATAATGTAGTCAATTAATGATTCTTCATCGGCTTCAATTTTTACTGTTAAATATCCTTCTTTTTCGCCACGGTTAATTGCGAGTATGCGATGATTGGCAAGTTTTTTTATTGGCTCGCAAAAGTCATAATACAGGCTGTATACACTGTCCTCGTCCTTAGCGCTATGAGATTTAAGTACACCTGTATTTATTGTCTTTTGTCTTATATAGCCCCTGAAATCTGCTCTGTTACTTACATCTTCAGCAATTATATCCATAGCTCCTGATATTGCGTCCTCAATAGTATTTATTTCTTTATCTTTATTGATGTATTTTTCTGCCTCAAATTCTATATTGCAGTCTTTCTTCTGCTCAATAATTAATTTTGACAATGTTGCAAGACCTTTTTCTCTTGCAACAGATGCTCTTGTGCGTCTTTTCGGACGAAATGGACGATATATATCGTCGAGTTCTGAAATAGTCGTTGCTTTTTCCACAGCAGTACGTATCTCGTCAGTAAGCACCTCCTGTTCACTTATTAGATGCATAATCTCTTCTTTTCTTTCATCAAGATTACGAAGATATGTAAGTCTTGCAAAAAAATCTCTCAAAACCTCGTCGCTTAAAGAACCTGTTTTTTCTTTTCTGTATCTTGCGATGAAAGGTATTGTATTTCCGGAATCTATTAGCTCAATAGTATTTTCTGCTTGATATTTTTGCAGATTAAACTCTTTTGAAAGAGTAATTATAATGTTATTTTCTGAATTTTCCATTTTAAATCCTCCAAAAGTCTTGTAACATTTGCTGAAATTTATTTGTAATATTTCTGCAAAGAACTTTTAAAATCACTATTCACAAAATGAAATATTTGTGATATAATAGTAACAACCACAATATGTAGTATGTAATTATGTAAACTTACAACAACATATATAATATTGTGGACAGTATTGTATTAGTAATTATATCCTATTTTAGCTAATTTTACAAGTATTGGGTTAAAAACGATATAATTAAGCAATGCAGAAGAAAAAAATGAAAAAAAGCTATTGCCTTTTTTATAAATTTAATGTAAAATGGAGATATTGGGAGCGGTTGGGAGTGTTTGGGTTAAAAAATACTCCACTGGGAGAGTCTTACCCATAAATCAAATGAAAGGCAGGTGGCATATATATGGTTAATTTTGTTGATGAATACCCACGTCAGCTTGATGAACGAGGAAGAATCATATTACCCGCAAAAGTAAGGGAAAATATGTCCGATACAGTATATGTTACACGTTCTATGTCAGATAAATGTCTTCAGCTTTACACCCAAGAGGAATGGGACAAGATTTCTGAAAAAATTAATCAGCTTCCGACTGCCACAGATAGAAATGCGGCAGCTTTTGTGCGTTTGTTTTTCGGTAAGGCAACCAGTGCAGTGATTGACAAGCAGGGAAGAGTACCGATTGCTAAACGCCTTATGGAGTATGCAAACCTGACTAAAGATGTTGTACTTGTAGGTGCAAATACACGTCTTGAAATATGGGATAGTGAGGAATGGGAAAACTACCAAAACAGTCTTTCAGATGATATTATGATGGACGGAATACTAAATTACGGACTTAATATATAGAAAGGAAAGAAAATATGGAATTTCATCACGTTTCTGTATTGTTTAAGGAAAGCATAGAAGCACTAAAGATAAAACAGGATGGTATATATGTTGACGGTACACTCGGCGGCGGCGGTCATTCGCATGGTATTTTGTCACAATGCGATACAGTGAGACTTATTGGTATTGACCAAGACAGTGACGCTATAAAGGCAGCAAGTGAAAGATTAAGTGAGTTTGGCAGTCGTGTAACAATCGTTAACAAAAATTTCAGTGAAATTAAAAATATACTATCTAAGCTTAATATTGATAAAATTGATGGGGCAGTACTTGATTTAGGGGTAAGTTCCTATCAGCTTGATAATGCCGAGCGAGGTTTCAGCTATATGCATGACGCCGCTCTTGACATGAGGATGAACAGAGATTCTTTAAAATCAGCTTATGATGTTGTAAATTCGTACTCATGTGAGGAGCTTACACGTATATTTTACGAGTACGGCGAAGAGAACTGGTCTAAGAGAATTGCAGAGTTTATCTGTGACAGGCGTAAAGAAAAGCCTGTTAAAACAACCTTTGAACTGGTTGACATAATTAAGGCGGCAATACCTAAAAAGGCTCGGTTGGAGGGAGGACATCCTGCGAAAAGAGTCTTTCAGGCAATAAGAATTGAGGTAAATAACGAACTTGGAATTTTAGAAAAAGCTATTGAAGATTTCGTTAGTGTCTTAAAACCTGGAGGCCGCATAGCGATTATAACATTCCATTCATTGGAAGACAGAATAGTAAAACAAACTTTTCAAAGATTAGCAAAGGGATGTATCTGTCCTAAGGAATTCCCTGTGTGTATGTGCGGAAAAACACCGCAAATAAAGATTGTTTCAAGAAAACCGGTACTTCCGGGTAAAGATGAAACAGAGCATAATTCACGTTCAAAAAGTGCAAAGCTGAGAATAGCAGAAAAGATTTAAGGAGAGATATTGTGGAATACGGAAATTTGGCATACGATTTACCAAGACAGTATGAAGAGCCTGAAAGAAGGAAAAGACCACAAAAGAGTAGGGCATCAGTGCCTAAAGTGACTAAAAAAACAGTAAAAAGGAATCGTGAGCAGATGTTAGTGAGAAGTAAGAACATACGCAGAATATGCGTTACTATAGTCGTTGCAATGTCTGCCGGATTTATGATTTCGCAATTTGTGACCGTGAACGAAACCAAACAGGAAGTTGCTTCCCTTGAAAAGCAGCTTAATGAATTGGAATCTGTGACAAGTCAAATGGTGTTTGATTTGGAACAAAGCGTAGACCTTGCAGAAATAGAGAAAGAAGCTACAACAAGACTTGGCATGCAAAGACCGGAAAAGTATCAAACGGTCTATGTAAATGTAAAACAGGATGACATGACAGAAAAAACAGCAGATGAGGTTGAAGGTATAGGTAATGGAATTATATCAGCATTAAAGAAAATCGGCAGTAATATTGTGGAGTTTTTCAGCATAAAATAAAAGAGGTATCCGGTTGATATATAGTAATTAGAAGGAATTGATTAATTCATGAAGTTATCATCATTAAATGATATAAAAAAACGTACAGTTATAATGGTACTTGTTGTTATTGCTGTATTGGTTTTGTTGATTCTCAGAGTAGCATATTGGCAGATAATAAGAGGCAGTGAACTATCACAAAAGGCAAAGGATCAACAGCAGGGAAGCAGTATTATAACAGCGTCAAGAGGTAATATTTATGACCGCAACGGTAAAGTTTTGGCAGAAAGTGCATCGGTAAACACCCTTATATGTAATCCGCAGGATATAAAAGACAAGGGTGACAGTGATATTATTGCGTCAAGACTTTCTACTGTGATTGGTATGGAAAAGGACGAAATCCTAAAGCTTATAACAAAAAATGGACGTTATCAGGTGATAAAAAAGCGTCTAACAGCGGATGAAACAGAGGCAGTGAAAAAATTACTTGACCCGGAAGTTGATGAAACTGTTGCAGATGCTTTCAGAGGTGTATATTTTGAAGATGATTCAAAGCGTTATTATCCTTTTAACGTAGCACCTCATATTTTAGGTTTTACAGGCTATGATAACAACGGAATACAGGGAATTGAATTAACTTTTGACGATGTATTAATGGGTAAAAACGGAAGCGTTGAAACAAATCAAAATGCTAACGGTACAACACTTACAGAACATCAAAGTGAGTCAATTAACAGTCCTACTGAAGGTGATGATGTTGTGTTGACAATAGATGAAACAATACAGCATTTCCTTGAAAATCATCTTGAAGAAGCGGTAAGTGAGAACGAACTAAAAGAGGGTGCGGCAGGTATTATAATGAATCCCAAAACAGGTGAGATACTTGCAATGGCAACTAAGCCTGATTTTAACTTAAATTCACCCTATGACATAGATCAGTTTCAAAAATATGCGATAGATTTTGAATATAAGACAGAGGAAAGCGACGACCCGGATGCAACACCGGAGCCTACTGAAGATCCTGAAAATCCAAGTGATGAATATATTGCGGCGATGCGTAATAAGATGTGGAGAAATAAAGCTATTTCAGATACATATGAGCCTGGTTCGACATTTAAAATTATAACAGCGGCTGCGGCGTTAGAGGAAAATGTTGTTGAGCTTGATTCTTCTTTCTATTGCCCGGGATATAAAATTGTTGCAGATAGAAAGATAGGCTGTGCAAATACTAACGGACATGGTGCCGAAACATTTGTAGAAGGTGTTCAAAATTCATGTAACCCTGTGTTTATGGAACTTGGTGCAAGATTGGGTTATGAGAAATTTATGGAATATTTTACAGCTTTTGGACTTACTGAAAAAACGGGTGTAGAACTTGTAGGAGAATCATCAAGTATTTATTACCATGATACAATGAGTGAAGTTGACATTGCAACAAGTTCATTCGGACAGGGTTTTCAAATAACTCCTATTCAGCTTATTACAGCAGTATCTGCAGTAATAAACGGCGGTGAAAGAATGAAACCGCTTATTGTAAAGGAAATAAGAGATTCAAACGGTGTAATAAAATCTTACGAACCGGAAGTGGTAAACAGAGTTATTTCAGAAGAAACATCACAGACGATGAGAGAAATACTGGAATCTGTCGTTTCTCTTCCTACTTCAACAGGTAAAAATGCTTATGTTAAAGGATACCGTATAGGCGGTAAAACAGGTACGTCTGAAAAGGGTAACCGTGACGAAGGAAAACGTATTGCTTCATTTATAGGCTTCGCACCGGCAAATGACCCTGAAATTGTATGTCTTATTATGCTTGATGAGCCGCAAACAGAAAATAAGTACGGAGGTACTATTGCAGCTCCGATTGCAGGTGAGGTTATAGAAGATGTACTAAATTATCTTGGTGTGGAAAAACAATACACAGCAGATGAAGAGCCTGATGCAAAAATAGAAGTTCCTGATGTTAGGGATAAGACTGTTTCAGATGCAAAGAGCACTGCTTCTGAAAATAACTTATACGTTAAGGTTGTAGGTGACGGCGACACTGTTGTTGACCAGCTGCCGAAGCCCGGTATTATGTTAAATGAGGAATCCACTGTTATTCTATATACAGAAGAACAGGAAACAATAGATGAAGTGACAGTCCCAGATTTAACGGGAATGTCATTAAGTGATGCAAAATATACGCTTGAGCTTAGAGGACTTAACTTTGAGGTTGCAGGTGCAGGTCATAGTGAAGTTGGCGGTGCGTATGCGGTAAATCAAAGCGTAGAGGCCGGGGAAAAAGTTGCACCGGCAACAGTTATCGGTGTCGAGTTTAGACAGGTAACTTCAGATTAAATGACAGGGGGAAAGATAAATGCTTGCAAGTGTGCTTTTAGGAAAAGATTGGCTTCAAAAAAATGAAGATATAGAGATAACGGGTATAGCATACGATTCGAGAAATGTTCTTCCGGGAAATGTATTTGTATGTATTAAAGGATTTGAAACAGATGGTCATAAATATGCGAAAATGGCAGAAGAGAACGGTGCTTCTCTAATTGTTGCAGAAGAAAAAGTAGATGTTAATGTTCCGGTATGGTATGTTGAAAATTCAAGAATTGCAATAGCCGAGATGGCATGTAAATATTATGACAATCCTTCAAAGAAATTTAAGCTTATTGGTGTTACAGGTACAAACGGTAAGACTACAATAACATATTTAATTAAAAGTATAATTGAAACTGCTAATATGAGAGTGGGAGTTATAGGTACAAACCAAAATATAATTGGTGACAAGGTGCTTGTAACGCAAAGCACAACACCAACTACTCCAAATGCACTTGAACTTCAGCAGCTATTTGCAGAAATGGCTGAAAGTGATGCACAGTGTGTTGTTATGGAAGTTTCAAGTCATGCACTTGAACTTGAAAGAGTACATGGGTGTCACTTTGATGTTGGTGTATTTACTAATCTTACACAAGATCATCTTGATTTCCATAAAACAATGGAAAACTATCTTAATGCAAAAGCTAAACTTTTCACTATAAGTGACAAGGGCGTTGTTAATTACGATGATGAGGGCGGTAAGCAAATTGTTAAAAACAGCAAATGTGATATTTTAAAGGTTGGAATGGGCACAGATTGCGATCTTGCAGCGAAAAATGTTAAAATTTCTCCGGCCGGCACAGATTTCGATGTTGATTACTGCAATAATACGTATCATGTTTACATTCCTATACCCGGTATGTTCAGCGTTTATAATGCAGTGTGTGCTATGGGTGCAGCTATTGAACTTGGATTTGATATGGATACTATAATAAAGGGACTTAAAAATGCAACAGGTGTTATGGGTAGAGTAGAAGTAGTTCCGACAGATACAGACTATACCGTTATTATTGACTATGCACATACCCCTGACGGTCTTGAAAATATTATCAGCACTGTTAAAGAATTTGCAAAAGGACGTGTTATAACATTGTTTGGATGCGGCGGTGACAGAGATAATACAAAAAGACCAATAATGGGTGAAATTTCAGGTAAACTTTCTGATTTTACTATTATAACTTCAGATAATCCGAGAACAGAAGACCCTGTTAGCATAATAAATCAAATAGAAATAGGAATGAAACGTACAGACGGTGAATATAAAGTGATTGTAGACAGACGTGAAGCTATTGGCTATGCACTTGATAATGCTAAAAAAGATGACGTGATAATTCTGGCAGGTAAAGGACAAGAAACATATCAAATTATAGGCAAGGAAAAATTTGATTTTGATGAGAGAGTTGTTGTTTACAAACATTTAAACAAATAAAAAAAGGGCGGAATAATTAGCCGCCCTTATTTTTGAGCATTAGGAAAAGAAGGGGATTTTTAACAATGCAGAAAATGACGGTTAAGGATATTTTAAAAGCTACCGACGGGGAACTATTGTCCGGTAATTGTGAAATGGAAATTTCAGATGTTATGACAGATACACGTACAATAAAAAGCGGAGTTCTGTTTGTACCGCTTGTAGGTGAAAAGTTTGACGGACACGATTTTATACCGGCAGCATTTGATATGGGAGCAGCTGCGGTACTCACAGAAAAGGAAACAGAGCTTTTTATTGATAAAACTATAATAAGAGTAAAATCTACATTAAAAGCTTTGGGGGATATTGCTAAGTACTACAAAGAAACACATAACGTACCTACAGTTGCCGTTACGGGAAGTGTTGGAAAGACAACAACAAAGGATATGCTTTACAGTGTTATTTCAAAAAGGTTTAATACCCTTAAAACACAGGGTAATTTTAATAATGATATAGGTGTCCCGCTGACGGTGTTTAGACTTGAAAAGGAGCATGAAGCTGCCGTTATAGAAATGGGAATGAACCATTTTGGTGAGATAGAGAGGTTAGCTCAAATTGCACAGCCTGATATTGCTGTCATCACTAATATAGGACAGTCACATATTGAGAATCTTGGTTCAAGAGAAGGAATTTTTAAGGCTAAGATGGAGATTACAAAATTCTTCACAAATAAAAATACTCTTATTGTAAACGGTGACAATGATTTTCTTTCTACTGCAAAGGGCAGAGGAGAATACAAAGTTATATATTATGGAATAAATAATCCTGAAAATGATGTGTATGCAAAGGATATTCAAAATAATGGACTTAATGGGACAACTTTTACTGCTGTTACATGTGACGGTGAATACAAAATAGAAATAACTGTTCCGGGAGAGCATAATATATATAATGCTCTTGCAGCTATATGTGTAGGAAGAGAAATGGGTATTTCACTTGATAAAATAGCAGAGGGTATTAAAGATTTTCAGCCTACCGGAATGAGAATGTCGGTTGAAGATATAAATGGAATAAAAATAATAAATGACTGCTATAATGCTTCACCTGATTCAATAAAGGCTGCACTTGAGGTTTTGGGATATGCCAAAAAAATGAGAAAGGTTGCAGTTTTAGGAGATATATTTGAAATGGGTAAATTTGCACCTAAAGCACACTACGAACTTGGAAAATATGTAGCTGAAAACGGTATAGATGAGCTTATTACAGCAGGTGAAAATATGAAACAACTTGCTAAAGGTGCTAAAGAACATGGCGTTAAAAATATAGTATCATTTGACAAAACACTTGAAGTGTGTGAGTACATTAAAGGTAAACTAAAAGAAGGAGATGCTGTACTCATAAAAGCGTCAAGAGGTATGCACTTTGAAGAAATATATAATATAATTAAAAATAAATAACGGAGGATAAAAATGGAGATTTTAAAGGATATGATGATGTCATCATTGCTTGCTCTTGTGGTGGCACTTGTAGTAACACTTGTAATGGGACCGGTATTTATACCATGGCTTCATAAACTAAAATTCGGACAGGAAATAAGGGAAGAAGGACCTAAATGGCATCAGAAAAAGTCAGGTACTCCGACTATGGGCGGAATAATGTTTATCGTTGGTATTGCAGCAGCAGTTGCAGTTACAACAATAATATTTGCTGTAAATGGTAACTTTGACACTAAATACGCAAGATGTATATTACTTTTTGCAATATCATTTGGATTTGGTGTTATTGGATTTATTGATGACTATATTAAAGTAGTTAAAAAGAGAAATCTTGGTCTTACAGCACCGCAAAAGTTTATTATGCAGGTAATCTTGGCGGCAATATACGTTGTAGTGCTTTACGTTATGAATGAATTAAACCCAATGATTAAGGTGCCGTTTACAAATATTGAATGGGTAATGCCTGTATGGCTATACATACCTTTTGTTATGTTTGTTGTTGTAGGTGTTGTTAATGCGGTAAACCTTACTGACGGACTTGACGGACTTGCAGCATCAGTTACTACTGTGGTTGGATTATTTTTTGCTTTTGCTTCATATATCGCTTTTAATGAATATGGAGTAACAGTATTTTCAATGGCACTCGTGGGTGGACTTATTGGATTTTTGTTTTACAACAAGTATCCTGCTAAAGTTTTTATGGGTGATACAGGCTCACTGTTTTTAGGTGCAGCAGTTGCACTTATGGCTATTGATTTAAATATGGCGATTTTCCTTATACTTGTAGGATTTATATATCTTGTGGAAACGCTATCTGTAATAATGCAGACTGCATACTTTAAATACACTAAAAAGAAATACGGTGAGGGCAGAAGAATATTTAAAATGAGTCCTTTGCACCATCATTTTGAAATGTGTGGTTGGAGTGAAAGAAAGATAGTATGTATATTTACTGCTGTGACAATGGTGATGTGTATTATTTCATGGATTGCTATCTAATTTTAGGAGGAGAATATTATGGCAGGGACACGGTATTCCGAAAATAGAACAAAACTTAATAGAGCATCGTCAAGGATAAAGGATAAAGCCCCTGTTAAGGTGATAAAGGCAGGAGATATTGACTATACATTTTTGTTTATAGTAATACTTCTTTTGGCATTTGGTCTTGTTATGCTTCTATCGGCATCGGCACCTGAAGGTAATAAGCTTTACGGTAATTCCTATTATTTCTTTATTAAACAATTTGCCTGTGCAGTAGTCGGACTTGTAGGAATGGGCATTATTTCTAAAATAAACTATAATAGATATAAAAGCTTGGTACCAAAAATGATGCTGATATGTACAATACTTCTTGTATGCGTACTTATACCGGGAATTGGAAGAAGTTTAAATGGTTCAAGGAGATGGCTTAATACTCCGGTAATTCAGCTTCAGCCGTCTGAATTTATGAAACCTGTTATTGCAATGTATTTTGCAAAACTTATTGAGAGCGGCAAATATGATTTGAGAACACTAAAGGGTAATTTACCCTATGTAGGAGTGTTATTGGTAGTAACAGGATTAATGCTTATGGAAACTCATTTGAGCGGTGCTATTGTTATAGCCGGAATTGGTGTATCTGTTATGATTGCCGGCGGCACGCCGATTAAGCCGATTATTGTGAGTGTGATTATACTTGTTCCTATTTTGATAATAGCGGTATATCTAAAAAGCCCTGAAAGATGGTCGAGAGTAACAAGTTTCCTTGACCCATTCCAGGATATACAAAATGACAGTTACCAGGTAGCACAGGGACTTTACGCAATAGCATCAGGTGGTATATTTGGGTTAGGATTAGGACAGAGCGTTCAGAAATATTCATATTTGCCGGAACCTTATAACGACTATATTTTTGCTATTGTGTGTGAGGAACTAGGACTTATAGGTGCAGCAGTTGTTATAATACTATTTGCGGTGCTTATAATCAGAGCAGTGAAAATTGCTATTAATGCTCCTGATACTTACAGTACTCTGGTAGCGATAGGAATAGCGGCACAGCTTGCAATACAGACTATTTTAAATATTGCAGTTGCTACCTCAAGTGTGCCAAATACAGGTGTTGCTCTTCCGTTCTTTAGTTATGGCGGTACGGCAATATTGACGTTATTGCTTGAAATGGGGATACTTTTAAATATATCAAGATATTCAATAAGAGAATAGCGGAGGTTTATGTATGAGAGTTTTATTTGCCGGCGGAGGTACCGGAGGACATATTAATCCGGCAATATCTATTGCCGATTATGCTGCAAAACATGATAAGGACTTTAAGGCACTATTTGTAGGAACAAAGGAAGGACTTGAAACAAAGCTTGTACCTAAAGCAGGGTATGATATAGAGTATATTGAAATACAGGGTTTTGACAGAAAACATCTTTTAAGAAATTTTGGTACTGTAAGAAAACTTATTTCTTCACGAATTAAGTGTAAAAAAATTATTAAGAGATTTAAACCGGACTGTATTGTATGTACGGGCGGGTATGTCAGCGGACCGGTTGCAATGGCATCAAAATCTACTGGTGTACCTTCACTAATCCATGAACAAAACGTTTATCCGGGTATGACTGTAAAGGGCAGTGCAAATTATGTAACGTATCTTGCACTTAGTTTTGAGGAAACAGTAAATCACATGCAGCACAAAGAAAAGTGTGTTGTTACCGGAAACCCAATAAGAAGTGAAATTTTAAATACAGATAAAGAAAATGCCCGTGAAAAACTGGGAGTAAAAAAGCCGTTTATACTTATATTCGGAGGCAGTTTGGGTGCTGATAGAATTAATGATACAGTAATAGATATTCTTGATAGAATTTCGCAAGATAATAAAATAGAAATTCTGTTTGGAACAGGTGACAGAAATTATGAAAAGATAATGAAAAAAATTAAAGATAAGGGAATACATATTACTGACAATATAAAAATTGTTTCTTATATTGATAATATGGCAGAGTGCATGGCTGCTGCGGACGTTGTTGTTTCAAGAGCCGGTGCAATTACTGTAAGTGAAATTGCGGCTTTAGGAAAACCATCTATCCTTATTCCGTCACCCAATGTTGTGCGTAATCATCAGGAACAAAATGCACGTGAATTTGAAAAGAAAAATGCTGCTGTTGTTATTACGGAAAACGAATTGACAGCAGACGTGTTATACGATAAAATAATGTCAATGGTCAATGATAAAAAGTATCTTGAAGATATGTCTAAAAATTTAAAACCACTTGCAAAAACAGATGCTCTTGAAAAGATATATTCATTGATGATAAAAATGGCAAAAGGAGATACAAAATGAAAATAACAACAGTTAAAGGTACAAATGATTATCTGCCTGAAGAGGTCAGATTGAGAGATTACATACAAAATTGTATTTTAAAGACATATATTGATGCAGGGTTTGAAAGAATTATGACACCGGCTGTTGAGGATATTGAAAATCTTGACAAAAGTGACGGCGGTGATAATTTAAATTTAATATTCAAAATATTGAAGCGTGGAGATAAACTTAAAAAGGCAATAGAAAGCGGTGAGGAAAATAATCTATGTGATATGGGATTAAGATATGACCTTACATTGCCGCTGTCACGTTACTATGCAAATAATCGTGAAAAACTTGTACTTCCTGCAAAATGTATACAGATTGATAAGGTTTATCGTGCCGAAAGACCGCAAAAGGGCAGACTTCGTGAATTTGTACAGTGCGATATAGATATAATCGGTTCAAAATCAATTAACTCTGAGATTGAGCTTATTCACACAACAGCCAAAGCACTTTTATCAATAGGTATAGAAGATTTTACCGTTAAAATAAATGACAGAAGAATTTTAAGAGGAATGTTAAGTTTTGTAGGTTTTGAAGAAAGTGAACTTGACAGCGTTTGTATAACATTTGATAAGCTCGATAAAATCGGTGCTGAAGGTGTTGTTAGTGAGCTTATAGA
Source organism: uncultured Clostridia bacterium (assembly GCA_944390495.1). Taxonomy (GTDB): domain Bacteria; phylum Bacillota; class Clostridia; order UBA1381; family UBA1381; genus Hominilimicola. The sequence continues at coordinate 6,198 of CALXQE010000111.1, read as the reverse complement.
AAAAGGATTTAATAAAGACGCAATAGATAAATTTTCAGATGTAATATCAAAACCAATTACACTTGAAAGTTTGGGTACAATGTGTAATGATGAGTCTGCAAAGGATATTAGAAAAATAATTGAAGCAGTTGAAATTTTGTCAAATGGTAAATATAAAATAAAGTTTGACATTTCACTTGTACGTGGTCAGGGATATTATACAGGTACAGTTTTTGAAATTGTAAGTGATAAATTTAAAGGCTCTATTGCAGGTGGAGGAAGATACGACAATCTTATAGGCAAGTTTGTAAAGGAAAATATTCCGGCAGTAGGATTTTCGATAGGTTTTGAGAGAATTTTTGCACTTCTTACGGAAGCCGGTTATACTATACCTGATTCAAAAAAGAGAATAGCATTGATTTATGATAAATCAGATGTAATTAATGCACTTAAAGAGGCTGAAAAATTAAGACAGGAATATGACGTTGTTATATGTGAAAAACCAAAAAAATTATCAAAGTATCTTGATAAAATTCAGGAAAAGGGTTACTATGGTTTCTGTTTCTTAGGTGAAGAGGTAAGAGCTTTAGGAGAATAATTATGGGTTGTCTTGGCAACATTTTATGGTTTGTATTCGGAGGTTGGATTTCAGGACTTAGCTGGCTGATTGCAGGATGTATATGGTGCATTACTATTGTAGGTATTCCTTGGGGATTGCAATGTTTTAAGTTCGCATCGCTGTCATTTTGTCCATTTGGTAAAGAAGTGGTATATGGCGGAGGAGCTGTGTCTGTAATTGCTAATATAATTTGGTTATTGATTTCAGGCATACCGTTAGCCATTGAAAATGCTATGTTAGGTATTGTTATGTGTATTACTATCATCGGGATTCCATTCGGAAAACAGTATTTTAAGATAGCCGCACTTTCATTAATGCCATTCGGCTCTGAAATAAAAAGATATTGACAAAACATAAAAGGTGTGATATTATAACTTTGGTTAGATGGTGCTAACTAAAAGGCGTATCATGCCTTTATTTTTTAAACACAGGTTAGCTATTGCTAACTGCGTAATTTGGAGGTGCAATAAATATGAGTATAGTAATTATAGGTGGAAATGAAAGAATGGTATGTCAGTATGAGGATATATGTAAAAGCTATGGCTATAAACCAAAGGTTTTTGCTAAAAAAAATGGAATGATTAAGAAAAATTTGGGCACACCGGATTTAATGGTACTTTTTACAAATACTGTTTCACATAAAATGGTTTTAAGTGCAGTTAATGAGGCTAAAAAAAATAATATTCCAATAGAACGTGTACATTCAAGCAGTGCTGCAGCACTAATATCTATTCTTGATAAAAGAGTTACGGCATAAATTAACAATATGTTAACATAAAATTTCTTGTAAAATCATTTTTAAAATGTTATACTGTATTCATCATTAGAATGGGAAGTGATTTTTTTGGAATTTGGTTTTTATATGCCTACACGTGTTAAAATAGGTAAAAATTGCGTGCTTAAAAATAGCGATGATTTTAAAATCGGTACAAAGGCTCTTATTGTTACAGGTAAATCATCAGCAGTTAATGGTGCACTTGATGATGTATTGAATGTACTTAATAAAAATAACACGGAATTTGTGATATTTGATAAAGTAATGAGTAATCCAACGGTAGAATGTGTGTATGAAGGTGCAGAGGTTGCAGTTGAGGAAGAGGTTGACTTTGTAATTGCAATAGGTGGCGGTTCTCCGATGGATGCGGCAAAGGCTGTTGCCTTGCTGGCAGTTTCTGATCTTGATAGAATACAGCTATTTGGTTCTGATATAGGACATAGAGCGTTGCCAATGATACATATTCCAACAACAGCAGGTACAGGTTCTGAAGTTACTCCTTATTCGATTCTGACAAATCATGAAAAACAAACAAAAAAGAGTATTGCATCCGATTGTTTGTTCCCTCAGTATGCTTTTTTAGATGCAAAGTATATGCAATCAATTAGCCATGATGTTATGGTAAATACGGCAATAGACGCTCTGTCTCATTCTGTTGAAGGAATGTTGTCTGTAAAAGCAAATATAATGTCGGATATTGTTGCCGCAGAGGCTATAAGGCTTATTTCTTCTCAGTTTAAAAATTTAAAAGAAGGAATTGCTGATAAGGAAATACTATTGTATGCAGCAATGCTTGGAGGAGTTGTTATTTCTCAAACTAAAACCACCGCTGTACATGCGATGGGTTATCCTCTTACATATTTTAAAAATATTGACCACGGTCGTGCGAATGGTTTGCTGCTTGGTGAATTTATGAAGTATACAGAAAAGTATGAGCCGTTAAGAGTAAAAAAAATATTAAGTGTTATGGGAATAGAGAATACGGCAGAATTTAAAAACATTTTTATAGAACTTTTAGGCAAAAGAGATAATTTTTCTGTTGATGAACTTGAGATGTATTCTTATATTTCGGAAGACACAGGCGGTGTTAAAAATAGTATACATCGTCCCAATGTAGATGAAATACTTGAAATTTATACAAAATCTTTAATTGATTAATTCTTAAAAAACTCTATTTGTTTATAAAATCAAATAGAGTTTTTTTATTTGTGATAATAGATTTAAACAAAAGATACAAAACATTAGGTATTTTAATAAGATACTTATGTGAAAAATACGAATTGAAAAGTATCTCAAAAAGTGATATAATATAGATATGATAATAAGTAATATTACTTATATTTTGAACGTTCAAAAATAGCGAAAGGAGTTTAGAATATGAATTTAGATTTTAATTATGACGGAAAAACAAAGCTAAAGGACTGGTGGGGGAAGGTCAAGGCGAATTTCCAGACTCTGCAGGACGGATTTAACGAACATCGTGAAAACACAACCCTCGACCACCCTGATAAAAGCGTAAAACAACAGCACATTGCAGACAAGGCAGTGGGAACGGGACAAATAGCCGACTATGCAGTAGGTCAGTCGCAATTACAGCAGTACTCTGTATCATCAGCTAAAATATATCCCGGTGCTGTTAAAACTACACACTTAGCTGATAATAATGTTACAACTGAAAAAATAGCAGCGGGAGCAGTAAAGTCCGGAAATATTAGTGACGGAAGTATTACGAATGTAAAATTATCATTTGATTTGCTTGAAATGATTAATACAGCGACTGAAAATGTAAAAATATTTCAGGCAATGAATAATTCAATTAATCATCGAAATATATTCAGAGGTGAATACCTTGGGGATATGGTAACAGAAGGTTTTTTAAAAACGATACGTGAAGGAAATTTTGAAAATCTATATATAGGTGATTATTGGGAGGTTAATGATATAAAGTGGCGTATAGTTGATATGGATTACTGGTATAAGTCAGGTATTCCGGAGCTTGATAAACATCATCTGGTAATTATGCCTGACAGCCCGCTATATGATCATAGCATGAATGATACCGCTGAAAATGCAGGGGGATATGTGGGTTCATTGATGTATACAGAAGGTCTTAATGAAGCAAAGAGAATTATTAATGAAATGTTTGGTGATTCAGTGATTGAACATGAAGAAAGCTTTGTAGATGAAGTTACAGATGGTAAAGCTGCAAGCACTGTTTGGACAAGTACAGCAGTTGATCTGCCGAGCGAGTTAATGATATTTGGAAGTAACACACTTTCAGAAAATAGATTAGATGTATCATCTACAAATCAGCTGGCATTATTTAGAATGGCACCGGAATTTCTTAATGACGGACATGGTTTTTGGTTAAGAGATGCAGTGGCAACGAATAATTCATTTGCATTTACAAATGGATTAGGAAGGCTGATAGCTTCCGGCGGAATAAGTACAGATATGTTAGGTGTACGTCCTGTATTTGCGATAGGATAAGGCGGTGGCATAATGGAAAAAGAGGCAGAAATCAGAGAACGTGTTGCAGTAATAGAGCAGGATTGTAAGAGCATACACCGCCGTCTTGACAACCTTGAACAGCTGACGAAAAGCGTACATACAATAGCAACGGAAGTTAAGGCAATGCGTGAGAATATGAACGATATAACAGAGCGTGTTGACGAGATAGAACGCAAGCCGACTAAACGATACGAAACAGTGGTAACAGCCATTATAACGGCTGTTATAGGTGCTGTAATAGGGTACTTTTTAAAGAGATAGGAGTTGATTTTATGAACATTTCAGCGGGAACAATAGCAAGAACAATTATTTTGGGGTTAGCACTTGTAAATCAGGTGCTAACAGCTACAGGTCATAACGTGATTGATATAAGTGATGATACTGTAAATACACTTATATCAACAGGCTTTACAGTGGTTACGGCGGTTGTAGCGTGGTGGAAGAACAATAGCTTTACAAGTGCTGCAATAGAAGCGGACAATTTTAAAGAAAAGATTAAAAAAGGTGAATAATTATGGTAATCGGTATTAATTGCGTTCATACATTTTAACAGTGGCGGTGGTAAAGGCTGTGAAGTGTTTGCATACGGAGGAAAATGTTTTGACGAAGCAGACAGAGTGAGTGAAAATCTTAATAAATTTGGATTTGTAAATCGTGGTGTAAAAGACGCTTCAAATCTATATGTAGTAAGACGAAGCAAAGCAAAAGCAATGCCTATTGAGGTATGTTTTGTTGATACACAGATTTGGACATGAGTGACTATGTAAAGATTGGCGAAATGTTTAAATTGATAATATACTTGACAAAACATTCCTGTATGATATAGTATTATATAGGGAATATTCCGTGAGTGTAGACTCAAAAATTATTTATAAGTGAGACCGTTAGACTAATCTCAAAATACTAAAAATAGGAGTCGCAACCTTTCTTATACAATTCTGACTTTACATGTGCTATATATTTGGTAATAAAAACAGCAGAATTACAAATATTTACCACCAGATTTCATTGAATATTCTTACAAGTAAAGTGGTATCAGTAAATGTTTTACTGTGGTAGCTGTGAAAGCAGATTAGGAGGAGAAAATGAAAAAACAAGTTACAGCATTTATAGCAGCAGTGTCAATATTAGTTTCTGTTTTAAGCGTAAATGTCAGTGTGTTTGCAGAACAATCAAATGTTCCGTATGATGAACGCACTGTGGCAGTTGAAGTTGATAAAATTAATGAAGCAATAAAAACTTTTTCTGAAGATTTAAAGAAACCGAATAATAAAGATAAGGTTTTTGAAGATTATTATATACTTTTGGATTTAGCTGCACGCAACGGTGATATTCATACAATGAATTTAATAGAGCTTGAAAAGCTTAACTACGGTATGGAAACAGGATATAATAGGGAATATCTTGATAAAAATTATGCAGATGCTGTTTCGTACGGTGAGGATATAAAATCTGCAATTAAGTCTGTACTTTCAAGTCAATATGCTGATGATTTTAAAGAATATTGGGGAGAGGAAAGAACGGCAAGAGTTGAATCAGCCGGTAAAAAGGAACAGTCAGAAGAAAATTCCGAAAAGGAAAAAGGTTTCTATGATAAGTATTACGAGCTGTTAAATAATGGCGGAACATCCATAGAGTTTACAAAGCTCTTGCGTGACCAGATTGAATATAATAACCAAAAGGCAAAAGGAAGTGAATTTAATAACTATCTTGATTGGATTTTTGCTGAAAATAATGCAGATTTTACAACTGAGGATATTGGGAAATTTGCTGAAAATACAGCCGATTATTATTACTATGTAAATAAATTTAAAAGTTATATAAGTAATCATTCGGACAATGAATATACAGGTGAATATATACCGGTGGAAAATCCGCTGGAAAAGCTTGCGTATGTGGGGAAAATAGATGAGAAATTAAAGGATGATTATGAATATCTCGTTCATAACGGTTTGTGTTCTATAAACATCGGAGAGAATAACAGAGGATTTACAAGCTCACTTCCTTCCTATGGCGATGCGGCAATTTTTGTTTCTGGAAGCGATGTAATGCAGCCTCTTATACATGAGTTTGGACATTATCAATCGTTTATGAGTACGGAGATAAACTCAGAAGATAGATATTTTGGATACTTATATAGTGCAGATACGCAGGAAATAAACTCACAAACATTTGAACTTATTTCTCTTGATTATTACGATGAAATTTACGGCGGTGATACAGAACTCAGAAAAATTACCATTTTGACCAATTATATTCAGTCAATATCAGGTATTTCATCATTAGCTGCATTTGAATGTGCGATATATAATCA
>CALXQE010000110.1 GCA_944390495.1 uncultured Clostridia bacterium | reverse complement strand
TATTTAACGTCAAAGCACCCGAAGTGGATACTTTCATTGTCTTTGCACTTGTAGCTAACAGGGTAAGATCATCAACTGTTATAGATGAAGATAATGTTCCGAGATTTGAGAATGAAGATGATCCCATATTCCAATTTTTGTTTATTCCTGCTTCAATTGTTGGTGGATTTGAAGAAACGGGTTCAAGATACCATCTTTGACCTGAACCGCTCCAATATTCCCACTGACATACATTGGCACCGCTTGTTTTGCTCATATTATAAACATCTAATGCTGATTCCATACCTGTTATACGAGTAAGAATACCATATGAGCCATCGCTTTCTTTGATAAATTTGAATTGTTGATTTGTGCCTGTTCCTGATGTCCAAGTCAGGATATTTGTTCCATTAGCTGTTTTTTTTGCTTCAACGTCAATTGCTTGAGTAAAATCTGAGCAAGCCGTAAGCAACTTATAATATCCGTCACCAGCAGATACTATCTTAAATTGCTGTGCTGTTGAACCATTATATGCATATTGCTGTATATTGGTTCCGTTTGACGAACCGCCGTTTGCTACATCAAGGTATAGACCGCTGTTAACATTCTTGATATAATAAACACCTTCATCAATATCAGAATACATAGGTGCTGCCGTGGGTTCTGGGGTAGGGGTAGCTGTTGGAGTAACAGTGTTTTCTGTGTAGTTACCAACCGTATAAACATTTGGCTGAGACGGGGTTTGCATATCAGGACCTACATAAAAACTTGGATGTGGAGGTTGATTGTATCCTACATTTTGCCAAGCAACAGCACATCTGTACTGTGTATCATGCATCCATGTGTAAAGTTTATTACTGCTTACAGATGTGGATATCATTATTCTTAAAGCAGATGAATCAGACAGAGGGTACATTACCTCTTCTTTCCAGTCACCAAATATATCAGCCTGAAGTGAAGGGTTATTTTTTGAGCTGTTTATAGAAGAAACGCCGCTGAATGTCTGTATTCTATTCAGTCCGTTAGTGTCATCACTCCATTTGTTAATTTTATTCCCATCAAGAAGTTCTCTGTATAGATCGCCATCCCACCATATAGCGAAATTCGGTGTGATATTACCGGTGCCACCTGAATTATCAATCTTATTACCGTTCTTATCAAACATACCCTGAGAGCTCCATGCAATATAATATTTATGTTTAGCACTCATATTTGCAATAACGCCTCTACCCACATCAGAATTTGAAGATATACCCCATATCTGAGAGCCTGACGATGCAGATCTCATTTGTGTACCTGCACTGTTCGGATATTCTTCATGAACCTGGAATATTTCTATACCGCTTATCGAAGGGTCAAAATCTCCTACATGAAGAGCATCTCCATGACCGAGCCCTGTACAGTTAAGTGAAGAACCGTTGCTGTCAACAATCAGAGAACCGTAAACAATTTCATCAGAACCATCATTATCGACATCTGCTATACTGAGTGAATGATTGCCTTGTCCTTCAAAACCCTGTCCTTTGTTTGTTGAGCTGTTGGTGTCAAATGTCCATTGACGTATGAGTTCACCAGATTTATATCTGTATGCAACTATAACGGTTCTTGTATAATAGCCGCGTGCTATAATAAGATAAGGTGATTGCCCGTTAAGATACCCTACACCTGCAAGGAAACGATCAACACGGTTTCCGTAGCTGTCACCCCATGAACTTACAGTGCCTCGTTGCGGTATATAATCTATAGTGGTAAGTATTTTTCCTGTAGAGCCTTCAAAAAGAGTGTAATATTCAGGACCGGAAAGAATATAACCTTTTGAATTTCTGTAATCCGCTGAGCTGTTGCCTATAACAGTACCGTCGCCTGCAACAGTACCATCTGCTGTTTTCATACCAACTTCAGCTTTTCCGTCTCCGTTTAGATCATATGCGATAAATTGTGTATAATGTGCACCTGCACGGATGTTTTTTCCCAAATCTACTCTCCAAAGACGTGTTCCGTCCATTTCATAAGCATCTATGTATACGTTAGATGTATATCCTGATTGAGAGTTATCCTTTGCATTGGATGGATTCCATTTGAGAATAATTTCATATTCACCATCACCATCAAGATCGGCTATGCTTGCATCGTTTGCACTGTATGTGACTGTTTCGCCGTTGAGTGTTGTATTGGCAGGTTTTTGTATAGGTATATCCATATAGTTGTTCGAAAGTACCGATACATTGTCTGATTCGCTTATCTCCGAACCGTTTTCAACTTTACGCACAGTATATGTGCTGCTTGTAGTCCCAGCTGAATCCACAAAGTTTGTTGAGTCAGTAACGGATGCGATTTTTGTTCCATTACGGTATACGTTAAATGATGTGTCATAGCTTTCTGTTCCCAACAGTCGCCAGGATAAATATACACCGCCTGATGTCTTAACAGCAACAAGACCTCTGTTTAGAGATTCAACTTGTCTTGCTGATGCAGCATATACCGTTTGCGAACTTTTTGAAATAAGTCCGGATGTCCCTGCTGCCAACATGACTGCGGCAAGGACAGATGATGCAAGCTTTGTGAATTTTTTTGAAAAATTCATTTTGAAATCCTCCTTTTAATTATTAAATTTGATTTGTAAATTTTTATAAAAACCATTTCTGGTTGAGGATATTATATATATCAAATATTCAATTGTCAATAAAATGTTAACAAATTATGAATTTAAAATTAACAAAATATTGTATGTTTTTTTGTGCAAAACGTCAGAAATACTATATTTTTGACATTAATGTTGGAAAAATAGTTTAAATTAAACAAAAACAAGTATCTGTTTTCTGTGGATTGTTTATGAAAGAGAATAAATTTTGTTGTGTAATTTAACATATAAATAGAAAAAATGAGTAAAAATGTTGACAACAGCAGTTTATATGGTGTATTATAAAATATAATAACAGGATGGCTGAAGATGGGGGGAGGTCATAGTGGACCTTGGGCTTTATGCAAGGCATGTTGTGGCAGCAGATGTGCTGTTAATACTATTTCTGGTTGTAATTGTTCGCATGGCAAGGAAAATATTAAATGTGGATAAAGAAAAACGAAAAAAATATATGATAACGGTATATTTTTTGGTGTGTGAATTTGTATTGCAGATTTGTGAAGAATTACTTGTTGGTAGGAATGATACTGCTTTTATAGTGCTTAACTATATACAACAATTTATTGCATCGGCATTGGCTCCTTTTATTATTGCAGGTATGTATCTAATTTACAATGACAGAAATAAAAAAATTGTTATAGTACCTATATTATTAAATATTGTAGTTTTATTACTGAATTTTAAATACGGTTTTATATATACAATAGATAAAACGAATAATTATGTAGTATCACAGTCATTGTATATGTATAGCGGTATTTTGTGCGGAATATTTTATTTTTTTGTTGCAAAAAATCTTTTAACGAATTTAAATAATAAATCTAACAGCGATATTTTTTTAATCAGAGCGATATTCTATACTCCGGTTATTGGTGCAATTTTTTATTTTTTTACTGATGCAAATAAAATTTTAATAGCAGTTGCCATATCTCTGATTTTATATTATATTTTTTTGAGGGAAGAGGAATTTAAAAAAGATCCTCTTACGGGAGTATATACACGTTTGGTATTTGATAACGAAGTAAAAAATATATATTCTAATAGTCTGCATAAAATAATACATATAGGGGTTTTCGATTTGAATGATTTTAAATCCATAAACGACTATTACGGACATGATGTGGGTGATTATGTTATCAGAAGTGCTGCAAAAATTTTACAAAAAGCCTTTGGTAGTTATTCAAGCATATATCGTAATGGCGGCGATGAATTTTGTATGATTGCATATGATGTAAATGATTCAGAGATATACAGAAGTATATATGAACTTGAACTTTTGGAAAAAGAATGGAATCAGGAAAACTCATATGAACTCTCGATTGCAAAAGGATTTAGTAAATGTACATCGGAAAATTTTTCAAAATTTATGACTTACTATAATGAAGCGGATAAAAAAATGTATATAGATAAAAATCAACATAAATTGAAGACAAAAGAAGGTAAATATCATGAATAATTTGGAAATGAAAGTTAATGAAAGATATTTTAAAAATGACATAATTTCCACTGCGTACGAGGTATTTGAAACCAATAAAGATTTTTTTGATGCTTTACAAATATTGTTGTATATAGTATGCGAAAAATTTAACATTGACACCATAACAATCGGAGAAACCGATTTAAATAAAGGTATATCCAGAGGTGTATATTCTTGGTCAAAGCATAGTAATTCTACTACTTTTATGGGAGAAAGTAAAAAAAAAAAAAAAAGTTTTGAAAACTTATTCAATAGTTACGATGAACGTGGAATGGTAGTGCTAACTTCTGAAATAATAGAAAAATATATCACCAATTCAAAATATATATCCGGTGAGAAGTTTAGAACCATGTTATATTCGGCTATGTATGATAAAGAAAAATATATGGGGGCTGTTTCATATATTGTTTGTTCAGAATATAAAGAGTGGACAGAAGAAGAAAAAAATGAATTAGGAGAATTGACAAAGATCATTGCCAAGTATTTGTCAAAATATACTAAGATGAATTACATGAAAGATTTAAATGATGATACGATAGATACTGTAACCGGCTTAAGTTCCTTTTATAAATTGAAAGAAGAACTTGAGAAAAAAGTAATAAGTGGTAAAGCACAGTCGTATATAGTAGGATATTTTGATTTTGATAATTTTAATTATTTTAATCATAAACACGGATACAGTAACGGTGATGTAATTTTAAGAGATTTTACCAAATGTGTGGTAAAGATTCTCGGTACTCATTCTCATATATTTTTTTCAAGAGAATTTGCCGACAAATTTGTAATGTTTATGCCATATTTAGGAGATTTAAATGAATATAAGGAGATACTTGAACGTGGGTTTGAAGAATTTTCTGAAACTGTGCAGGCAAGATTTGGAGGTACAAATTTGAAGGTGCGTGGAGGCATATATAAAATAAGTACTGAGTGTAAAAGTGCTGCTGCTGCAATAGATGCAGCAAATTATGCCAGAAAGCAGTTAAAAAAGAAAAAAACATCCGGTATATGTATTTATACAGAAGAATTAGAGAAAGAATGGTTAGTAGAAAGTGAAGTGTCAAATAATGTAAGAAAAGCTTTTAAAAATAAAGAATTTAAACTTTATTTGCAGCCGAGAATTTCAGTTGATGACGGGTCTATTGTTGGAGCTGAGGCACTTGTAAGATGGCAGCGTGAAGATGGAACTATAATTTACCCTAATTCGTTTATTCCTATTTTTGAAAAAAACGGAACTATTGTCGAGCTTGATTTTTATATGTTTGAGGAAGTTGTGGCATACCTTAAAAAAAATAAAGATTTAGGAAGAAAGCAGATTCCTATTTCAATTAATGCATCAATAATTAATGCACTACATAGTGATACGGCACAGAAATACGTTGATATTTTAAATAAATATGATGTTGAACGCAATCTTGTTGAGATAGAATTGACCGAAACTGCAACAATTAAGGACTATGAACATGTAAAACGTCTGTATACAAATTTACAAAAAGAAAATATCAGTACAGCAATGGATGATTTCGGAGCGGGATATTCCGTATATAACTTAGTTATGGATGTACCGATAAATGTAGTCAAAATTGATCGTGAATTTGTGAGCAGTTGTACTGACAGTGAAAGAGCCAGGTACATTTTTTGTTCTTTGATAGAGTTTATACATAGATTAGGGTTACGTGTTGTCTGTGAAGGCGTAGAAACAGAAGAGCAGTTTCAAGTTGTAAAAAACGCAAACTGCGAAGAAGCACAAGGATATTGGTTTGCAAAACCTATGCCGGTTGAGGAGTTTGAACATCTTGTATATACGCAAAATAGTATAGCTTAAAATGTCGTTATTATGGAAATATTTAATTGTAAAATATAAAATTTAAGATATAGGAAAAAGTGTTTATAAATAGAATGTAAAATAAGAATAATATAGCTTCACAGCTTTATTATAATAAAGTTACATAATTTTAATCTAGTGATAAGGGCAAAACCACTGTGAGGTGGTGACGCAAAGCCAAGGGTCTGAGAAGCGGAGCTTAGACAGCCGGTTGCCACATTCTCTGCAGAATGCAAAATCTATTATAGTCTAAAAGCATGATTGCAGCGTTTGGTTATTATGTTTGTAACAAACAACTTATTAACTAGGAGGATGATAGTAAAATGAAAAAAAAATTAATTTCAAGCTTAGTGGGTATATCACTTGTACTTATTTCCGCAGAATCGTCATTTGCAATGACTCCGTGGCAGTATGACGGACAAAATTATGGGAATCTTGGTATTGTGTCAGGAGATCCTGACGGAGAGGTGAATCTTGCTGTTATTGCAAACGGAGATGTAAAGCTCTATGGAGATGCCATGTATATTTGTGGAAGTGTGTATTCAAATGGTACAGTATATGCCGGTGATGGTCAAGGAAATAAAGTAGATGGTATGCTGATTTCCGGTACTGAAGATACAGTTTTTGCAAGTGATACAAACAATGATGAGTGGACAAAATACAGAGAGGCAAAAGGATTCATTCATGTTAACGATCAAGGTAATACCGATGGCATAAATTATTACAGTACTCAGATTGAAACTGAAGGAGCTATTTTTGATGACGATACATCTTTTGATTGCTCATACACTGATTTTACTGTCCCTACAATAACCAATGATTTGGGTGACTTTGAAACGACTATGTATTATAACAGTGTTTGGTTTTGGTCGGAAGAAAGGGGTTCATATTCAGAGCCGGGAAGTAATGCACCTATCACCATAACAGAGGATAGTCATATTGGGACATTAACAATGAACGGTACGCAAAACAGTAATAGCGAATTTGAAGCAGCAATGACAATTGACACGACAGCTGGTGATGTTACAGTAGTAATTGACAAATTAGTTGCAACCAATCCCAGTATTAGGGTTATTGGAGATAACAAAGCATATATCTATATCAATGAGATATCAGAAATTTATGGCTTAGCATTAAATTATAATCTTGATAATTATGATGAAAACTGGCAAATTGATCCCATCATAAATGGAAATATGGATAATACATATCTATATTTAAACGGTGGAAACATTAATATGGGAGAATGTCATATTGCAGCAAATAAAATTTATGTAAATGCAGATGTATTAAATATAGGCGGAGCTTCAGAAATTGTTGCTGATATTGATTCTGGGGTTGATGAATTCACTGTTACAGGAGGTACGACAAGCGTCACGGGTGTTGTATGTGTACCAAATGCTGCTTCAAATGTTATTGATTCAGGTACTCTATATGGTCAAATTCATACGAATACATTGTTATGCAATGGTTCCGGCAGAATTATATATAAGGCAGACAGTATGTCAGAAGAACTACCAACATCTGAACCAACGGACGCACCTGAAGAATCAACAGAACCGGTGCCAACAGTTGAACCGGCAGAGCCATCAACAGGTGATGATGAAATATTTGCCGGATCAAGCCAATATGCATATATTTTTGGTGATGAACCAATATATATCGAAGGCGATAAAGATGAAGACGGTAACGTAATTTCATGGACTGTTGAAGTATATATGGCACCAGAGCGTGCAGTTTCAAGACAAGAAGTTTGTGCAATGATTATGAGGCTTGTTGATCAGTGTAAAACATCAGTGAATGCCGGAGAAGGTGATATAGCTGAGACTATTGTTGACTATGATGATTGGGCAGCAAAGGGATTAGGTTTTCTTTCTAAACAAGGAGCATTTGACGATATTGACTATACAGTTTCTGGGTTCGGTGCAGTTTCAAGAGGAGAGGTTGCAAAGCTTGTTGTAAAGGGACTTGGTCTATCATTACAGGAAGGTGCGATACAATTTGACGATATAGCAGGTAATGAGTTTGAAAATTATATTAACATAATGACATCAAATGGATTTATGCAGGGTGATGGCGATGGTTCATTTAGACCTTCAGATGTAATAACTAGAGCAGAATTTTGTTCTATGTTCAATAATGTAACAGGTAGAACTAATTATGAATTAGTTAGTACTGACGGAGAAGATGTAACACCTGAAACATATTATATTGTTGATTTAGAAGGTGTTGACGATTGGAAAGTGAGGGAAATATTGCTGGGAACAAGTGCCTTTACAAGTGATAAAAAAGTAGATGTTGAAACAAGAATTGAAAGAATAAGAAATGTACTTGATGATTACGAGGGCCAAACACAATATTGATTTATTTTTAGGGCAGGTGTGGTGTTTTTGCACCACGCCTTTTTTTATAAAAACATAAGCAAATAGTACAAAAATATATAAAAAAACTCATAATTTGTTGACAAAATGACAAAAAAAGTGTAAAATTCTTATTAAGAGATGTTTATGAGGTGAGTATATGAAAAAAGTTCTTATGATTGCTGGGCAAATGAATGTTGGTGGACTTGAAAATATGATTATGAACTTTGTACGTTTTGGTGACAGAGAAAATATACATTTTGATTTTATGGTAAATTACGAAGGAGAGGCGTTTTACAATAAAGAAATACGAAGTTATGGTGGCAATATATATGTTATGCCGCGTTTAAAACTAAAAAATTTTATCAGATATCCATTGGAACTAATTAAATTTTTTTCAAAACATAGAGGTGAGTATGATGTAGTGCATGGAAATCTCACATCTGTAGGTTTTTTTTTCTGCCGATTTCAAAGATTTTTGGGAAAGTAAGAAAATGTGTTATCCATGCCCATTATACAAGTACCGAAAAAAATCATTACGAAAATCTTGAACGGTTGATGCTATACCCACTTCGTTTCCTTGCGGATTATTATTTTGCATGTTCTGATAAGGCTGGAGAATTTTGCTATGGTAAAAAAGTTATAAAACAGAAAAATTATCGAATCATACATAATGGGGTTGATTGTGACAAATTTGAGTTTAAACCAATGGTCAGGGAAGAGATTCGTAAAAAATTAGGATTAAAAGATGAATGTGTTATTTTAAATGTAGGGAGACTTGAGGAACAAAAAAATCATCGTTATTTGTTGGATATAGCAGCAGAAATGAAAAAGCAAGGGAAAAAATTTAAGATTCTTATAGCAGGAGAAGGAGTTCTGAGATCTGAATTAGAAAATATTATAAAAAGAAATTCACTTGAGAATGAAGTATTACTGTTAGGGTTACGGGAAGATATAGATCAGTTAATGCAAGCAGCAGATATCTTTATATTAACGTCATTATTTGAGGGATTACCTGTAGCAGGTGTAGAAGCACAAGCTTCAGGATTACCTTGTATATTTTCAGATACAATTACAAAAGAAATAGATATTACAGGAAGAGTACAGTTTGTTTCTTTAAAGGATAAAGTACAAAGTTGGATAGATGCGATTTTTATAGCATTAAAATATAAACGAGAGAATACTTCTGATCTTATTAAGAGGAAAGGGTATGACATTAAAACAGAAGCAAAATGGCTCAGTGATTTTTATAAAAACTAAGGTGTTAGGGGGACGTATGAAAAAATTAAAAATAATTCATATAATACAAAGCATTGTAATTCACGGAGCTGAAAAAATGCTTATGGATATGGCGTTATATCAAAAAAAAGCAGGACATGATGTTACAGTGGTAAGTCAATATTCTCGATGGGGAAATGAATATGAAAAAAAATTAGAGGAGTCTGGTATTCGGGTAATATATTTTGAAAAACCTAAAGGTTTTAATTTAAAACATTTGGCGAAACTTACATATTTTATGATAAAGGAAAAACCAGATGTTGTACATACTCACCTTCATGCTGCTATATATCTTATACCGTATTATATGATAAATAGAAAATGTGTAAAAATACACACTGTTCATTCGGTAGCATCCTATGAATTTGGAAAAATACATAGAATATTTCAGCGTTTTGCGTACAGGTTTTTAGGTGAGGTGCCTGTTTCAATATGTAAATCAGTTCAAAAAACCGTAATAAATGAATATAAATCATTAAAAAATGCACCGATTATATATAATGGTATTATATGTGAGAACTTTGATTTACCAAAAAAAAAACATGATGGATTTATTTTTATAAATGTTGCTTCACATACTGACGTGAAAAATCAAGCTATGTTGTTAAATGCGTTTGAAAAAGCTTTTAAAAAAAATCATAACATACATTTACTGCTAATAGGAGACGGACCAAAAAGAAAAGAACTTGAATATCAAGCAAAGTTACTTGATATTGATAAAAATGTTAATTTTCTCGGGATACGTCACGATGTTCCCGATCTTTTGGCTTTGGCAGATGTGTTTGTATTATCATCTGATACCGAGGGTATGCCTTTAAGCATAATTGAAGCTTTTGCTGCCGGTTTGCCAGTGTTATCAACGGCTGTAAGCGGATCAATTGATGTAATTAAAGAGGCAAAAAATGGTTTTATTGTACCCATAGGAGACAGTGACGCATTAGCAGATAAAATGATCTATCTGGCAAATAATGAAACAATTGTTCACAATATATCAAATAATAACAAGAAATATTCAAAAGAATTTGATTTTGATATTATGAACAAAAAATATATTAATTTATATTATAAATATTTTCAAGGAGAAAAGAGATGAATAGCATAGCTATAAAAAAACAAAAGATAAGACTTCCGATGTTTTTTATGAGTCTGTATTTTTTAGCTACTCCTTTATCAATTATTCCTATGCCGGGGGATATTTCGTTGTTAAAACTGGTAACAATTATAGTTGTTATTTTTATGGTACCGCTTTTGTTTGTAGGAGAAAATGAAATAAAGCCAAACAGTGTACATCTTGCGTGGATAGCATATCTTATATACAGTTTTTCATCTTTATTTCATCTTAGAGAAGAAATATCCATAGATACTCTAAGAGGGATAGTAGAAACAACTGCGTTGGCTTTTTTGATTTCATTGAGAGTATATAATTCACGTGAAAAACGTTACATATATAATATCTGGCTCTTAACAGGAGCAATAATGGTCTTTCTGATGGTTTTCGCATCAAATGTGTTAGTTAATAGTGATAATAGAGAAACAATATATATCTTCGGATACAGTGAAGATCCGAATCAGGTTTGCGGTTACTTTATATTGCCATTGGTTATATGCATGGAAAGAATGTTACATAAAGAAGATAAGAGATTTCGAATTATATATATTTTGTTTTTAATTGCTATGATATATTGTGTGTTTAAAACCGGTTCAAGAGGCGGATTAGTTGCAATTATGGCAACAGTATTTTTATATACAATTATATCTGTAAAGGGTATGAAAAACAGAATTATAACAGCAATTGTTATATTAGCTGTATTGTTTATAATTATATATTTTATTATACCTATTTTGCCTGAAACAATTATGAACCGATTTAATATTGAAAGAATACTGGAGGACAGAGCAAGTAATAGATTTAATATATGGTTGGTACTATTAACTGACATGAAAACAAATATAGAAAATTTTGTTTTTGGTAAGGGGTTTTATGCTACAGCAGAAGCTTTAAGTGGTGCAGGTATAAGTAATACCGTGGCACATAACCATATAATTCAGGTTTTGTACGATCAAGGACTTATAGGGTGTATGCTGTTTATAATTATGCTTGCTACAAGCGCAGTGCGAACCTTTAAACGTAACCGAATATTAACGGTTGCACTTTTTGGGATGATGGTACTGAGCATGAGTATTACAGTATATCCTTATTATAAACCTTTCTGGAATGTGTTAATAATGGGGGCATTGAATTTTGTAGAAGAGGAGGAAAAAAATGCCTAAAATAAGTGTAATTATACCGGTTTATAATCTTCAAGATTATATTGAAAGAGCAATAACAAGTGTAACATCACAAAGCTTTAAAGACGTAGAAATTATAGTCGTAAATGACGGTTCAACAGATAATACGTCTCAAATAGTTGATGAACTTGCAGAAAAAGACGATCGAATCAAGCATATTATCAAAGAAAATGAAGGACCGGGTGCTGCAAGAAATATGGGATTTGAATCGTCAAACGGTGAATGGGTCTGGTTTTTAGATGGTGATGATTATATGCTCAGCGATGCAATAGAAAAAATGTATTCTGCGGCAAATGATTGTGATATGGTTGTATGTAACACACAGCGAGAATATAGTACCCATAAGGAAGGTCCTCTTTTTAAACTACCGACATATGATAACGTGAATGATGTGGATAGAATTTCAAAATATTTTCTTGGTAAAATAACAATGGGTGAATTTACGGATAACAAAATGTATAACAGAAAATTTCTCGAATCAACAGGCGTAAAATTTGAAAATAGAGAAGATATTTTTGCAGAAGATTCGTACTTCTTTGCAAAAGTGCTAAAAACTATGGATAAAATTGCTATTGTTGATGAAGTTTTAGTTGTATATTTTCAACGTGATGATTCAGCTACAAATTCATTTAAAGAAAATCTTGCAGAACGTTGTGAAAGATTTATGGTTGGGATATCAGAATGGTATGACCATGCGTATGATTTTGAATTAAAAACAAGAGCATTTCGTTTCTTTTATGACATTATTTATAATGATGTAAACGCCGGATTTAAAACGTTTAAAAAAACACTTTCAAACAAATATTTTTTAGATGCCATAGATGGAATGAATCAAAGTACTCTTACATTAAAGCAAAAGTTAATTATAAAATTATTACATAATCCTGCTATTTTATACAGTATAATTCGAAAAAGAGGACTTAATGAGGGAAAAGAAAAAGGTGAACTGCCTGAGGATATAATAACTATTCAAGCCCGAGAATTTGCAGAAAATATCAATTTACTAGACCGAAAAAATATGATAAAGAGTATCGCAAATACTTTATTCATAAAATCGTTAAGAAAAAATTTTAAAAAAATTATAAGCTTCACATTGACGATATTTGTATTAATGCTTGTGGCAAATACATTATTTCTTTCTAAGGAACAAACGATGATTTTAAGATGTAATTATCCGGAGGCGGCTAAAGGTTTGTATCCTGATGGTACATGGTTTGATATATTTGCTATTAAATCAGAAACAGTATTGAATGATGTGATTGAAAATCATAATATCACAGATATGACAACGGGTGAGTTGCGTGACAGAGTTGCGGTATTTGCAATAAATGATGAGGATATTATTTCAAGAACAGTTGCGGCGAATACTGAAGGTAAAGATTTTTACTATATTACAAATGAGTATACTGTCACATATAACCAGAAAAATAAATTTGCAAAAAACGAAGCTTATGATATGCTGCAATATATAAGTGAAGCATATTCAGCTAATTTTTTTGCAAATTATACTGAAAAAAATACTGTTTTGAATTTTGAAGTGGGCGACATAGAATTAGATAAGTTGGAGTATGTCGAAATAGGAGAGTGGTTCACAAAAGAAATTGATAGTATGCAGCAGTTTATAACGGCAAGGGCAAATGAAAACGGATCATACCGTGCAACAAGTACTGATCAGACATTTATAAATATACAAAAAATGTTGCAGAACTTTAAGAATACAACTCTTGAAAAATATATTGGATTTGTATCTCAGTCGGGTCTGGCAAAAAATAAAGAAGAATATATACATAAGCTAAACTATAAAATAGACTTGTTGGAGAGAGGGAAGAGTAAGCAACAAGCTGCACATGATTTTAGAATAAAAGCAATTCAAGAGTACGATTCATACATTACAGGTGTTGCATTTATACCGTCAATAGACAAGGACAATAATTTCTATATGAACAGAACAATGACAGGAATTGATTATCTGACTAATGATGCCTATGATGCAGGTTTGTTGACTGAAAAGTACGAAAAAAGAATTCAGGAAAATAATACCATTAAAAAGAATATAGAATCAAAAAATCTTACAGAAGAAGAATATTCACGCACAAAAAAAACTGCGGATGAAATGATCGTAGATATGTGTAATCAACTTAAAACAATTTCCAAGATAGCGGTTGATACAGATAATGAATATATTAAATTTAAAACATTTGAATATTTAGAGTTTGTTATTCCTGAGAAAAATATATTAACATTATTATCTCCTGTAACAGCATTGGCTGTTGCAATCATGGCAGGCATTGTAGCGACAATAGTTGTATGGATTGAAGCTATAATAAGTGCACAAATTGCAATGTTAAAGAGGAAAGAGAATGGTGAAAGTAATGAATAAGATTACTATTTATGATTTAATAGGTTATATATTTAAACACAAATGGTTTGTATTTATATTTGTTATTATTACTACGATTTGTGGTTTTATGTTGATTAATAGTACCCAAACATATACGGCACAGGCTATTATAAGATTTAATGAATTAAATACAAGTGACGGATATCTTTCTCAAGGGAAAAAACTTGATGTTTATGAAATTATTTCACCAAGAGTAATTTCGGAGGCATTGCAAACTATGGGCGGAGATGATAATGTTGAGGATGTTCGTTCAAAATGCACTATAGTAGGAATTATTCCTGACGATGTACAGGAAATAAAGGAGGCAAACCAAAAGGAAGGAACAGAATTTGTATATTATCCAAATTCATATATTATTTCGTATAATGCAGATCAGGGAAAATCATTAGAATATGCAAGAGATATAGTTGATGCAATTTTGACCGCATATACTAATTATTTTTCAAATGAATATCTTTCTACATATTCGTTGCCAGAAATAAAATTTGATACTATTAATGTTCAGCATGATTATCTTGAGGTAGTTGAAATTATTAATGATGCCATAAGTGATGGTGCTGCATATTTTGATACTAATGCTTCTGATTTTACTGATTTCTGTTCACCGAGAACCGGATATACTTTTAATGATATGTCAAGATTTTATGGTGAAATCAAGGATGTAACATTACCAACAATTTTTTCGCATATTCTCAATGGGCATATAACTAAAAATAAAGAGGTATTGTTAGATAAATATCAGTATAAAATTGAAAAGGCACAGCTTGAACATGATACGAAAAAACGTGATTCAGATACAGCCATGAACCTCATGCAAGAATTTGTTAATGCTAATAAGGATGTACCAAGTTCGTATGGCGAAGGCGATGAAAGCGATGAAAAATATCATGCATACGATGTGTATAATTTTCAAGATGAACAGGATGTTACTTCTACAACTTATGATCAATTAATAAACAGCTATGTAATTGATGGAGTAAAAGCAAATGAATACCTGATAGATGGAGATTATTATAATAACATATATAATATCTTCAACAGCCCTATTCCTGAGAATGTAGACCAAAAAGAACTTACAAGAAATATTGATAAGGAAATAGGTGATGTGACAGAAAAAGTAAGTGAACTATATGATATCACAAATACATTTATGAATGATTTTAAACGTTATCAGCTTACAAAAAATATAAATCTTCTTACAAGCATTACAACAAAAGGTGATAAACCTGAAAATTTATTTCGAGGTATTGTTTTTGTCATGAGTGTACTTATTGGATGCGTATGTGTTATAACATATGAACTTGTATTGCTGACAAAAAAAATCAAAAGAAGGGCAGGAGTTAAAAGACGAGTATAAGCAAGTATTCGCATACTTTTAAGGAAAAATTATGAATATATATTTAAGCGGTTATCTGGATAGAAATTTAGGTGATGATTTGATGCTAAAAATAATTGCTTATAGATTTCGCGAGCATAATTTTTATGTATCAGTAAAAAAAGAGGAGTTGTTTATACCTTTTGAAAATGAACCTAATATGTATATGTTAAAGCCAGATGATAAAATTAATTTTGATATGGGATTAACAGTTACAGGTTCTGGTTTTATTATAAGAGGAGTAACTTCAATATTGTATTTTCTTAAGGAAGAATTTGAAAGACGTAGACTGGTTAAAGGGCTGAAGAATGCTGTAATAGGCTGTAACATTGGACCATATAGAGGTTTGATAGGAAAAATTTTGGTGAAGTGGAAGGTTAGATCTTACGATTTGATATCGGTGAGAGATAAGGCTTCTTATGACTTTGTAAAGAAATATTCAAAAAAATCAATTTTGGAAATACATCCTGATCTTGTATTTTCCATGCCTGATGAATGGATTCCGGATGTAGAATGTGAAGGTCATTTAGGTATATCTACTTACAGAAGCAATTTTGAATCAAATCTTCTCTACTATAAAACTATTGCAAAAACTGCTGATAAGTTCATAGAACAAACAAAGCGTAAGGTGTTACTGTTTGCATTTGATGTAGAACAAGAGAATGATCTTTGTTCGGCATATACAATACTTTCTATGATGAAGCATAAGGAATATGCAGAAATTATTGCACATACGGATGATGGTAGTAATATTTTATACAACTTAAAAAGATGCGGCGGAATTTTAACAGCCCGTTTCCACATGGCTGTTTTAGCTACAAGGTTTTGTTTACCTTTTGTTCCGATAGCGTATTCAAATAAAACTGTTAATGCATTGAATGATTTTGGTTATGAGGGAGAAATATTTGATATACACAGTATTAGTGAAGAAAAACTTTTAGATGCAATTTATAATATAGAACCATTTAAAAATAGTAAAATATTGCAAGAACAGGCAAGGGGGCACTATGATTGTTTAAGACAATGGATGAAATAAAGATATCTGTAATTATACCTGTATATAACAATGAAACTACAATTGTCAGATGCATAGAATCAGTTATTAATCAGAAGCTTGATGGAATTGAGATAATAGTTATCGATGATGGTTCAACGGACAACTCATACAATATAGTGTCTGAATATAGTAATAAATATTCTAATCTTCGGGTTGTAAAAAGTAAGCATCAGGGACAAGGATTATCCAGAAATATTGGATTGCAGATGGCGAAAGGTGAGTATATAGGTTTTGTTGACGGAGATGATGCAATTTCAGACGTTATGTATGAAAGGCTATACCAAAAAATTGGGGATGCTGATATATGTCAGTGTAATGCTTGGGTGGTGCAAAGCCATAATGAGCATAAAGCCGAATTGAAACGATTTGAAGGCGAAATAGAAGTAAAAGACAGAGTCAAATACATGAATGAGTTTTTCTTTACATATATTCATAGTCATGGGTGCTGCAATAAGATTTACAGAAAATCATTCTTAGATGTGAATAACATTCAATTTGCTGATAATGCCAAAGTTCACTCAGAAGATTTGTATTTTAATATATTGGCAGTAAAAAAACTGAATAAGATAGTTTTTGTCGATGAAATGCTTTATTATTATTATCAGTACAAAGACAGTCATTCTCGTTCTTTTTCTATAGAAAAAATCAGAAAACTTTGCAGCCTGTTTGATATGGTTACTAATGACGAATTTAAGTATATACTTGCAAGGTTAGGTGTTATGAATATATGTATAAACTTAACAGAGTTTAATTGCAATTATTCTGAGATATTATCCAGAAAAGATTTTAGACGATTAATCAAACTATCTTTAAAAGCACCTGAAGCATTTTATCAAAGGATTGTATTAATTAGTTTATTGGTATTCAAAGGTAAAATAAGAATATGGATTATAAAAAAATATTATGGAAGATTTAGACGTGAAAATGAAAAATAACGAGGTATATAAATGGCGAAAAAGTTTAAAATTTTAGGAATTGTTATATTGATAATAATGTTATTCGCCGTCGGATTGACTGGATGTATTTTTTATGAAAATTATAATGTAAAAATTACAGATTATACAATTGTGTCAAATAAAATAACAAGCTTAGAAAATGGCGGAAAAATAGCTGTTATTGCAGATTTTCATAATTCAGAAAATTATAATAAAATAATTGATAAAACAAAAAAAGCAGCTCCTGACGTGATTATTATTGCAGGTGATTTTGTTAATATGAACGACACAAATTTTTCCAATGCAGAGAAGCTTATGATAGGATTGGTTAATATTGCACCGGTGTATTTTGTTTCCGGCAATCATGAGCGATGGCTAAAAGTTGGTGAAGAAAATTTTTTAGACAAAGTTAAAAAATTAGGTGCAAATATACTTAATCAAAATATTGCAGAAGTAGCTATTAAACAAGGAAAAATAACTATTACAGGTTATCAGGATATTATATATTCTGATAATGATATAAGGGTTGAATATCTAAATGCACAGCTTGAGGGACTATATAGCAGATTGACAGATGAACAGAAGTCAATGTTTAATTTACTTGTATTTCACAGAGGAAATTTGTTGCATAATGCAGCAAGACAACCGTATGATTTAATTGTATCAGGTCATCTTCACGGCGGTCAGATAAATATTCCTAAAATAAGAGAAACAATGGATAAAGAAAAAATAGACAGTTCAGAATTTGTAAAAGGATATTATAATGTTGATGGTGTGAAGGCGATAATTAGTGGGGGACTTGAAAATAATAGTGAAATTAAACGTCTGTTTAATATGCCTGAAATAGTAATGATTACACTAAAGTCGATAAAAGATTGAGGACGTAGGTGAACAGATATGAATGTTAAAATTTATAAGAATGTTATATTAGATATGATAGTCGTCATGTTTGATATTATTATAGTATTAGGTTCTGGTATAATAGGATTCTCTGTAATACGTTATATAAGCCCTAATTTTGAAAAAGACTATATCCAGATTGTGACATATTTGGCTTTGGACTTGTTTACATTATGGGCATACGAATTATATACATCAGTTATCAGAGATAATTATGAATTGAAATTATCAGTAATCCTATCTAATATTTTAGCTGCTTGTGGATGTATTATTTTTATAGTAGTGAGAGATTTATTAGTAATACATAGTATTAGATGGTATTTGTGTCTTAATACGATATTTATGGCAGTTATTACGTCATTAATTATATATGCTGAAAAGAGACTGTATGTAAAACTTATTAAGTCGTTTGAAGGAAACGTAAAATTGTTAATTCTTGATGATAGCACCCAAGAAAATGACTTTGCAAAAAAAATTAAATATTCATCTTTATAAGTATATGATGCGTGGTATATAATGGTAAATGATACTAACCCAGAGGAAGTAAGTCATATTATAGAAACAATATTTCCTAAGTATAATACTATATTTATTTCACCCAGAATACATGAAGCGGCAAGAAATAAGTTTATTTCCAGTGCGGTAACTTTAGGTAAAGATTTGTATCTCATTCCTGAATTATACAATTCTATTGTGATGAAATCAACGCTTATGGAATTTGATGATACACCAGCACTAAAAATAAAAAAATTCGGTCTAAGTAAATTTGAAAGTTTCTTCAAACGTATTTTGGATGTTTCTGTTGCGGTTGTAGGAATAATAGTTTCAAGTCCCATAATGTTGGCGTGTGCTATTGCTATAAAAATTGATTCTCCAGGACCAATTATATATAAGCAGGAACGTCTTACTATACATAAAAAACCATTTAATATTTATAAATTTAGAAGTATGGTTGATGACGCGGAAAAGCTGACAGGACCAGTTCTTGCGACATATGATGATCCGAGAGTTACAAAGGTAGGAAGATTGTTAAGGACTATGAGACTTGATGAACTACCGCAACTATTCAATGTGCTAAGTGGGAATATGTCTGTTGTAGGACCAAGACCGGAAAGACAGAAATTTGTTGAAGAATTCGAGAAAGAAATTATAGATTATAATAAACGTTTTTTTGTCAAAGCAGGTATTACCGGAATGTCACATGTATATGCGAGATATGACACAGGAGCAAAAGACAGAGTATTGTTTGATATGCTTTACATTAGAGATTATTCATTTATACTTGACGTAAAACTCATTCTTCTAACTTTAAAAATTATGTTTATGAAAAATGTTGCTGCGGGAGTTAAAAGTAATAAATATAAAAATTTTGACAGACGAATGAATACACCTGAACAGCGTGGTATATATGGAGATGTTTTTAGTAATAAAGAAAGTAAAGAAAAAGAAGATGATAATGTTAAAAGTATATAGTATATATTGGGGATGAATATGGACAAAGAAGAAACTCTAAAAAAATCGGCAATCAATCTTATATTTAATATAGCAAGTATTATGATTTCTATGGGTTTATCTTTTTGGATAACTCCATATCTAACTAATACTATTGGTTCTGCCGGTTATGGTTTAGTTCCGCTGACACAACAATTTGTAAATTATATGACTGTTATAACTGTATCGATAACATCTATAAGTGGTAGATTTTTTTCAATATCACACCAAAGAGGTAATATATCTGAAACACAGCAATATTTTAGTACTACGCTGTATATCACATTGATGACGTCACTGCTGTTAATTATACCGTTTGCGGTGTCAATATTAATGATTGATAAAATAATTAATATACCGGACGGTTTTTTGTATGACGCAAAAGTGACACATATAATATTTATAATAGTGTTTATTATAACGTTTATAACATCAGCCTTTAATGATGGTCCGTTTGCGGAAAACAAGCTGTATTATATAAGCGGTATAAATATAATTAACATATTGATAAAAACAGTTGTTACAGTTTCATTATGTCTGTTATTTAAACCAAAAATATGGTTTGTAAGTGCAGGGATATTATCAGGTTCTTTAGTAGCTGTAGTTCTGTCTATTAAGGTCTTTAAAAAGTTGATGCCTGATATAAAAATAGCATTAAAACCTCATAATAAAGTAAAAGAAATATTATCTTCTGGAATGTGGATTTCGATAAGTGAAATAGGTGTTATATTATTTTTACAGATAGATTTAATGGTCGCAAATCATTTCTTGTCAATAAAAGAAGCCGGAGAATATGCGGCTGTGTTGCAATTACCTTCCATTTTAAGGACTTTTAGTGGAACTATAATTTCAATTTTTGTACCAGTTGTTATTGCCTTATATGGAAAAGGAAAGTTTGAGGAGATGAAGTTATATGTAAATAATGCTGTAAAATATACAGGTATAGTACTGTCACTTCCGATAGGAATACTGTGCGGACTGGGAGGTACGTTGCTTTCATTGTGGATTAACCC
The DNA here is from genome assembly GCA_944390495.1 of uncultured Clostridia bacterium. Taxonomy (GTDB): domain Bacteria; phylum Bacillota; class Clostridia; order UBA1381; family UBA1381; genus Hominilimicola. The sequence goes on along the minus strand of CALXQE010000110.1, from coordinate 11,342 downwards.
CGAATTTGCCAAATATCAATTTGTACTAATGATTTTAACAATACATCTTCCTATAAATTTATCGGTTCAGGCATTAACTTCTATTCAAACAGCAACAGCAAGATTGAAAGTACCGGCATTGATGACGATTGTGATGGGAAGTATAAATCTTATTTTGGCTTGTTTTTTTGTTACGTATATGGATATGGGTGTACTTGGAATAGCATTGGCCGGAAGTATCGTATTAACTTGTAAAAATCTTTTATTTACACCTATATATGTAGCATACATAACTAAAAGTAAATGGTTTACATATTTTTTTGGAGTTATAAAACCATTTTTTACAACACTTGCTATTTCGCTTATATCATACATAATTCAAGAAAATATATATATTCCAAACCTATTTGCTTTTATTGGTGTATGCGGAATTATAGGCATAATGTATTTGTTTTTTGTATGGTTTTTTATGATAAGTAAATCAGAAAGAATATTATTTGCTGAATTTATACAAAGAAAGGTGAAAAGGAGATGAAAAAAGTATCAGTTATTATTCCAGCATATAAATGTGCTACATTTATTGGGAAAACACTTGATATGTTACTATTGCAGACTTATCAAAATAAAGAAATAATTGTTGTAAATGACGGCTCACCGGATGATTTGTCAAAGGTACTTGAAAAATATAAAGAACGAGTGAAAATAATAAATAAAAAAAATGGAGGTGTAGCTTCTGCACGAAACAGAGGACTTGAGGAAGCAACAGGTGATTATATAGCATTTATCGATGCTGATGATAGAATTGATATTGATACAATTGAACGTTCTGTAAAACTTCTTGAAGATTGCAATGCAGACATTGTAAGATATAATATTGTTCGTGAATATCCTGACGGAACTTTAAGAAAATATGATAAAATTTCTGATAAAAGATTAATTATTAATAAAAATGAATACAAAGAAAAAGTATATATTCAGATGATTAGAGGAATATCATTTAATTCTCCTACCGGTATATATAAACGTGATATTATTGGTAATATTCGTTTTGATGAAGATATGTTAACATGTGAAGATGCAACTTTTAATTTATTCGTTTTTACAAAATCTCAATGTATGATATATGACCCTGATATTGTATATTACTACTATCAAGGCGGTGAAGGACTTACAGGCAGAGGAATAAGTATAAAGGAAAAATATAGATGTAACTATAAATATGGGAAATATATGTTGGGGTTGTTGGAAGATTGGGGGATGAATACGCTGTATTATAAGCTTAAAATATATATGAGATTAGTAAATATAACAATTGCAAAATTAATAAGAAAAAAATGAAATAATGAATTGTAAAATCAAATGGAATTATAGAATTTATAAAATTTCTCCACTGAGCCATTCCAGAAAAAATAGACAGCAAAAAGCTTCAAAAAACAGAATGAATCGTAATAATTCTTTTATTTTCGTAGAAGTGGTTGCATTTATTCCACGGCTTGCTTGACAATGAGTCTGTGCTGATATGATTTAAAGTCAAGTGAAACAGCCATTGTGATTATTCAACTCAGTATACGCCTGTCATATCGAATTCTCATTGTTAAGCAACTTTCTTTGCATAAACACTCAGTAAATGCTCATATGCAAGCGGAGACAGCCAATTAAGAGATTCCTGCTTCCAAAGTGGCGATTGTGAGGTTGGTATCAGTCCGACTTTCTTCTGTCCATCAATTCTGGGAATCGGGCAGGAATAAATATAATAAATGCAGAAGTGCGTCCAGACCATGTACATATGTTATTGAAACAACACCAAAAATGAGCGTAAGTGTTATGGGATTTTAAAAAGGAAAGAGCAGTGTGATGATATATGAAAGATGAGGAAACATGAAATATAAATATAAAAATCGTCAATTTTGGTGTAGAGGGTATTATGTAGATACAGTAGGAAAAATACAAAAGCGATATACGCATACATAAATAATCAGTTGAAAGAGGATAGAATAAATGGACAGCTCACGATAGATTATATATATCCATTTAAAGAGTAAGTTGGTTAACCGGCAACCGTAAACAGCTTTTAGCAAGTGGCAGTCGTATGTACGTACTTTTGTGTGTGGCTAGGAAATAGGGCTATGCTCGTTGATGAAAAACCCCCAGCTTAGCTGGGGGTTTTTATTATAAAATAAAAATTAAAAAACTACTTGACAAATAACTAATACAAGTGTATTATATAGATATACTACAATTGTAGGAAAGGAAATAGTACTATGAAAAACAAAATTACAAAAATACCTGATACTGAACTTGAAATCATGCAGGTAATATGGAACAATCCCACACCGATTACAACATCAGAGGTGAAAAAAATTTTAGAAAAGGAACGTCCGTGGTCGATAGGTGCGTTGCAGACTTTACTGAACCGGCTTATCGAACGTGATTTTCTGAAAGGAGAAATGCAGGGCAAGAGTAAAACATATACACCGCTTGTAAGTGAGCAGGACTATCTTATTGTAGAAAGTAAGTCATTTTTAAAGCGTCTGAGCGGGAACTCAATAACCCACTTAGTCACATCACTATATGATGCCAAGTCAATATCAGATGAAGATCTTGACGAATTAAATGCGTTTATAGAATCAACACGTAAAAACGATTAGTGGCTTTGCCAGAAAGGGAACAAGATGAGTATATTTTTTATTGATATGATGGAAATGGTGATTCCTATATCAATTCTTATAGGTGTGTTGCTTTTAATATCACCGCTTATTAAAAAAAGTTACGTTGCAAAATGGCGTTATTTTATGTGGCTCTTTATTGCTGTAAGGCTTATAATACCATTTAAAATAAATATGTTTAGTGCACCTATAACAATGGAAATACCAAATCAAATACAGGGTTTACCGGTAGTTTCGGAATCAGTAATGCAAGGACAAAATGCAATGCAGTGGTCACTTCAAAATTATCTTACTTATGTGTGGTTTATAGGAGTGTTAGTATTTGTTTTATATCAGATTATATGTTATTTTAACTTTAAAAACATGGTAAAGCGTTGGGCAAAACCGATTGATAACAAAGATATAGAAAGTATATTAAGTAACATAAAAAACGAAATAGGTGAGAAGAGAAAAATTGATGTTAAAATATGTAAAATTGTATCAACACCTATGGTTTTTGGAGTTATAAAGCCGGTACTGCTTTTGCCAGGTATTGATTACAATGAATCGGAATTGCGTGTTATTTTAAATCACGAGCTAATACATTTTAGACGTAATGACATTTATTATAAACTTATTCTTGTTGTCGCTAATGCAATAAACTGGTTTAATCCGCTTGTATACATGATGGTTAGTGCAGCAAATAGAGATGTAGAACTTGTATGCGATGCAGAGGTGGTAAAGGAAAAAGATATGGAATTTAGACGTCATTACTGCCATGCAATTTTAAAAGTGGTACATAATAAAAAATCTATGAATACGCCATTATCTACCTGTTTTATTATTTCAAAAAAAGTAATCAAGGAAAGGTTTGGAGATATTCTTGATGTAAGAAAAAAGCGTAATGGAAGAATATTGTTTGCAGTGGTCGCATTGTCTGTAATAATCAGCGGAAGTCTTGTTACTTTTGCAACAGAACGTGTTGCGGATAAGGTTGAAGACGAACTTCAAATTATCGAGCGTCCCGAGGAAAAACCAAGGCAGGAAGAAATGGAAGATACGGAGATTGCGAATTATGAAAACGAAGCTTTAAATACTCAAAGTACGCCTAAACCAAATAACAATTTAACTGAGTATGAAAGGCAAAATGAAAATAGAAGTAATGAAACAGCCGATAATTACGTTAATACATACAGCGAAAATATTACCATAGAACCGATATCTGAAGTTGTAGAAAATGATAGCGTACAGGAAGAAACTACTGGTGAAGATATATCAGATGAAAGTATTGACAATCAGTATGAATCATTAGGTGAGCCTGATGATGTTTCAACTGACGGAAGCAAGGAAACATATAATTTAGATAACGGTGATACTGTTATTTTGCAGTATGAGGATAATGAATTAGATACAGGTTATATACTTGTTGAATAGGGATAAGTTTTGCTATGAGGGATATAAAAGGAGGAATTGCTATGAAAAGGATAATATCAATTATATTGGCGATAATGATTATGTCGCCGATAGCGAATGCTGCCACATGGATAACAGTGTCATCATGGGCATATAATGATGTAAGTAATTTTAAAAAGGAAGGTATGCTGCCTGAAAGTTTGGAAGAAGTAGGAGATTTTACACAGCCTGTAACGCGTTTGCAGTTTGCACAGATTTTGTATTCGGCACTTATGAATGTAGCTGATGATTCGACAACGGTATCGTATTCATCGATTGGATTTTGTGATACGGATGATAAAGCTGCAGAATTCTTGTTTTGGTGTGATATAGTTAACGGTGAAAAAGAACCTGTTCCTGAAGATGAGGCAAGATACGAAGGTGAACTAAGATATTATTTTAGACCTGACAGACTTCTTACAAGGGAAGAAATGGCTGTTATGATAGGAAATACAGTAAACTGGTATTTTAGTGATGATTTTTCAAAAGGAAATTACAGTGCACCTGCTGACTATACGGAAATATCAGACTGGGCAAGGGAAAGCGTTGTAAAAATGATGGGAATAGGTTTAATATCAGGTGTCGGCGAAAATAAGTTCGGACCGAAAACAAATCTAACCATTGAGCAGGCAATAAGCGTAGTTTACAGATTCTATTCATATCTTCCTACTGCAAATACTGCTGACGGTGCTAATATTACAGGGAATGAAGAAACAGAAGTTCAAACATACAAAAACGGCATAGTTGAAACAAAAAAAGGAAATATGCTCTATTTAAAGCAGGACGGAAATGTTTTAATGGAGTTTGAAACAGATATTTATGCAAATATTTACTGTGAAACAGTTGACGGAAAGGTATATGCAGCAGCCCAAAATTGCTACGGAAAAACTGATATTTATGATGTTACTCAGAAGCAGATAACTGCAAAAATACCGTATCCCGTTTATGCAGTTGACAGTGAGTACATAATAGCAAAGTCATCTGTTATAGGTCCATTCGGATTTGGTCTTTACAAGTGGGACGGCACAGCAGTTACAGAGGTAAAATACAGTTTAGAGGAGCTTGATGAGTTTAAAAACACTGGTTCAGTATCAACTGAATATCAATCTCCAAACGGTATGATTTATTTTTCTGACTGGAATAATAACGGCTGTCTGTCTGTAATGGACTCAAACGGAGAAAACAAGCGTAAGTTATCAGACAAAAATTGTACAAGCCGTATTAAGTATGTTGACGGACGTCTTTACTTTATAGCAGAGGAAAACGGAAAGTATTCCCTTTGCAGTGTCAAGACAGACGGTACGGGTGAAGTGACAATAAACGAATATACCGAAAAAATGGGAAGTGCGAGTGATATGGCTCTCGTGCGTGATAGATATGAAGAATGTTATGATATAGGAAATGACAGCTGGCATAACGGTATGGGTAAAAAGGATGTAAGTAATCGTGATGACAGTGTAAACGGCAGGTATGAGTCAGTTGCAAGAGATGGAGAATGGATATATTATATTTGCGATAATAATGAGTATTATAATACCGGTGAATTTAATGCCATAGGAAGATTCCGCATAACAGATGACAATAAGGTTGAGAAGGAAAACGTTACGGGAGATATTATAGCCAACGGATTTTCAGCACAGGTAAAAGACGGAAAATTGTATTTTATTGACGAGAAAAAACATTATGAAAAGTCTAAAAGCGGAAAAGGTGCAGGAAGTGATTTATACTGCTATGATGGAGAAAAACTTACAAAGTTAAACGGAGATTTAACTGTTATTGATTACTATTTCTATGAAGATAAAATAGTAATGGAAATAGGCGTAAATTATGAAGATACAACCATGTATATTGCTGAAGCAGACGGAAGTAATGCTCAAGTATTCCAGGAGGCCGAAGAAGCTAAAAAGCGTTATCAGGAAAGAGAAGAAGGAAGAAAAGGAATGTATGATACGTATGACCCAAACGATGAGAGTACATGGATTAAGGACCTTCAGGAAATGGTACATGATAATATAAGCGATGAAAAATATACTGTATATGATGTTTATAACAGAAGTGTCGGCTCATATCCCGAAGAAGGAATGTATGTACGTGACAGTGAAGGAAATGAAAGAAAGCTGCCTGACAATATAAAAAGTATATATAAACGATACGGTGATACTCTTATTGTTGCTGAAGGACTTGAGGCGGGAAAGGGTACAAGAAAACTTCTCGCATATGATATGGAAACAGGACAGACAAGTGTTGCGGCAGAGAATATGTATAAGATTGTTACAATATCTTCAGGGGATTATTCAAGCTTTAAAGATACCTATATAACGTACTATGATAAAAATATGAATATATGGGTATACGACATTTTAGCAAAAGAAACAAGAGAAGTGCATCCAAACAGCGGATCGAAAAAATTTGGCAAGGTTGTGGATATAATAGGAAACAGCAGCGGTATGTATAAGTTTGATACAGAGGGTAATTATTCGCTTGTTACAAACAGCGAATATGCTGCAAACTGTCTGTATGTTGAAAACGGAACGGGTAAATGTATAACATTCTAAATTAAATATCACGGGAACGGCGATAAAAATAACCAAATCAATAAGCATACAGCCTTTAACTTGCCGTTCCCTTGATATACAAGGGTGAAAAATTAGTTGTGTTTTGGATAAAAGGAGAAATTGCTATGAAAAGGATTATATTTATATGTATGACCGCAGTTATGTTGTTAGGAACGATTGCTTTTGGGGCACAGGAAGAAAATGTAATACAAATAAATGAAGGAACTTCAAGGGATGAGGTTCATAAAATTATAGGAGAGGCGGAAAGTGTATCCGTAGAAGGATACAGAGAAGTGTACACGCTTGAAAACGGTAAATCAGCGGTTATGTATTATAGAGATGATATGTTTGACTTTGGATTTATTGTTGTGGGTAGATAAAGTAAAAACCGGGGATATACCCCGGTTTTTGCTATTTTATAATATTTTTGATTTCGCTGAGTAAACCACAGCAGCCTTCGTATATATCTTTGTATGTAGTTTCAAAGTCACCGGTGTACCATGGATCTAAAACATCAGAACCAATGCGAGAAGAAAAATCCAACATTTTATATACCTTTTTTTCAGGATCACCGCCGCATATACGATTTATGTTTTGTATATTCCATGTATCCATTCCGATAATATAATCAAATTTATCATAGTCACTTTTATTCATTTGTCGTGCTGTTTTACCGGCTGTGGATATACCTTTTTTTCTAAGTAAATTTGTTGTACCGTAGTGGACAGGGTTACCTAATTCCTCTGTGGAAGTAGCAGCTGATTCTATATAAATATCTTTAAAATCTTTTGTCATATCTTTAAAAACAAATTCTGCCATAGGTGAACGACATATATTGCCATGACAAACAAATAGTATTTTAATCATTATAATGCTCCTTTCAGTTATTCAATATTAGCTCCGTCAGATTCACACAGCGGGGTCATTTTTGCTATGTTGTTCCATAAAAATACTTTTATATATGTTCCCGGTATAGTTGTTGAAACATTTACGGTGTCCTGTGTTTCGTTAGAGATATTAGTATGTTCCATTGAGATAAAACGGTTGTTTTCATCATATATTGCAGCAACTAAAACAGCATTTTCAACTGACTTAGTTAAAGCTCCGGTAACATCATAACCTGATTCGGTTTTTTCGTAAGATATAGATTTAAAGCCAAGTTCAACATTTTCTTCTATTTCAGGGATAGCTGTTAGAATAGGTCTTTTTAATTCATTGTTAATATGCCATACAGTGTCAAAATCCCAGTCTGTAAATGTAGTCTGTACAGCAAAATCATCTTCACTTATAGCTGTGCCTAAATCGTTATTCTCTGCATCACCTAAACGATAGAAGCTATTTGTTATATCGCCGTAATTAAATCCGACAATACCACCAATATAGTCATTTCCTGAAACTGTGCCGATGTGGTAGGTATTAATTATTTGACCGTTATCAGGATTACCAGGATAATTTCCGTCATTTACTCCAACAACGCCGCCTGCAAAGCCAACTGTGGCAGAGACATTACCAATGTGATATGTATTTTCAACTATACTGTAAAAAGAGTTAAAACCAATTGCACCACCAACATAGTTATCACCAGAAACTGTACCCTTATAATAGCAATTTGAAATATAACTTAATTTATAATCTTCGGTGTCGCTATCTCCTAAACTACCCATACTATATCCAACGATACCCCCAATATATTGACTACCTGAAACTGTTCCGTCGTTGTGGCAGCTATTTATGCTGCCGGAATTATATCCAGCTATACCGCCAACTGTTTCATTGCCGCGGACTATGCCTGAATAATAGCAGTTTATAACACTGCTTTCGTTAGTAGTTGCTGCTATTCCGCCGATATAATTGCCACCTGAAATAAAGCTACCTATTATACCAACGTTTTTGATTACTGCACTACTGTTGGTAGAACCAAAAAAACCTTGATATCCATCTGTTGAGTCTATGTAAAGTCCACTTATTGTATGGTTATCACCGTCAAATGTACCGCCATACGAAACATCTCCTGATCCTATACTTATCCATTGTTCGGCTGATTCATCTGATGCTGGTGTATAAACACCTTCTTCATCAAATGTACCGGGATTTAATACAATATCTGTCATTAACTTTCCGCAAGCAGAAGATTCACCGCCATTAACTTTGTCACGAAATGCCTTTAGATCGTCAATATCAGAGATTTGATAAGGCTCATCTGCTGTGCCGGCACCTGTTAGTGTCCCTCCGGTTGCAAATGTTACAGGCATTAGTGAAACTGCCATACAAAGAATTAAAATAATTGCTGATAGTTGTTTTTTCATAATTTTCCTCCTACTAATTTTGTTATAATTGAATGAATTTATGTGAGTTATTGGTTCGATTATTTTCCTTTCTGTACATATAGTTTTAAACCACTATTGTTTAGGCAGGTATAATTTATTTCAAAACAGAAGTATTATACATCAATACGACAAAATTTTCAACTATTTTAAACTATGATGGTACAAATTATAATTTTAAATGTTAAGATATATTTAAACTATTTCGAAGCATCGTTTAAAAGTAGAGAACAAAAAAGAACGGCAAATTAAAATACCGTTCAAATTTTGCGTAAATGATGTGATTTTTACTATATAATTATGATTTATCATCAGAATTTTTTTCTTGATTGATTTTGTTTGTTGTTTTTTTAAACATAAATCCTTCTGCTTCAAGAGTATCGCAGCTTCTAGAAGAAATTTACGTGTTGCAAATAATACAGCAATTGAAATTATCGTTATAAGATTTTCCAGTGGTGTAGTGTGTAAAACAATAAGCTGCCTTGCTATTGCAAATGCAAGTACCTCAATAACAGTATCTGGTGTATGCTTACAAAGCATTTTTATAAATTCGACACCTATTGCAAGAGTCATGGCTTTATCAAGAATGTCTACTAAAACATCTCCACCTTCAAATATTGTTAGCTTGAACATATCAATGAAAAGTCTTGCACCAAGTATTAATACTGCAACAGCAACTATTAAAGAAATGATAAGTTCAAGTATATAACTTATTTCAAACATTTTCTCTTGTAATTTTTTTCGCATTGTATAATCTCCTTTATAATAAGGTTTATCTAATAATATAGTACAATAAATCAAGGCAGAATGCAACACAAACAATATAAATTTTTAAATATAATTATTTGAAATTATTTTTTAATAAAATTTTATAAAAAATGAAAAATTAACGGAGATTTCTATTGAATAAATTGGACAAATATGATATAATTCTAATATAATTTAGTTAAAAAGTGAGGGAATTTTATGAGAGTTTTTAATACGACCGATATTCCTATGACTGATAGAATTGTCAAGTTAAGAGAGGAATTGTTTAAAAAAATGCCTGAAATAGAGGTAGACAGAGCTGTACTTATTACAGAGAGTTACAAGCAGACTGAAGATCAGCCTATTGTAAAGAGAAGAGCTCTTGCATTTGAACATATTTTAAATAATATTCCTATTACTATTCGTGATAATGAACTTGTTGTAGGAAGTGCGACAAAGGCACCGAGAAGCTGTCAGGTATTCCCGGAATTTTCATATGAATGGCTTGAGAGCGAATTGGATACAATAGAGTTTCGTGAAGCGGATCCATTTCATATATCAGAGGAAAATAAGGCTGTATTAAGAAAGGTATTTCCTTATTGGAAAAATAAGACAACAAGTGAACTTGCTTCTGCATATATGACTCCGGAAGCGTCAATGGCGATTGAACATAATATGTTTACTCCGGGTAACTATTATTATAATGGTGTTGGACATGTTACTGTTGATTATGGAAAAGTTTTAAAAATAGGTTATAAAGGTATTTTGCAGGAGGTACAGCAGGAGCTTGACAACTGCAATGTATATGATGCTGATTATGCCAAAAAGCATGAATTTCTTGAATCCGTAATAATTTCATGTAATGCAGTTATAAATTACGCAAGAAGATATGCAAACCTTGCTTATGAAATGGCACAAAAGTGTACAGATCATGCAAGGAAAAAAGAACTTCTTATTATAGCTTCAAATTGTGCAAATGTACCTGAAAACCCAGCAAGAAACTTTTTTGAGGCATGTCAATCATTTTGGTTTGTTCAGATGCTTATTCAAATGGAATCAAGCGGTCATTCTATATCACCGGGACGTTTTGACCAGTATATGTATCCATACTATGAAAAGGATATTAAGAGCGGTGTAATAACACGTGAATTTGCCCAGGAGCTTTTGGATTGTATCTGGGTTAAATTTAATGATCTTAACAAGGCAAGAGATGCTGCTTCTGCAAAGGGATTTGCAGGATATAGTTTGTTCCAAAATCTATGTGCAGGAGGTCAGACTTCGGAAGGAATTGATGCGACAAATGATTTGTCATTCCTTTGTATACAGGCATCTATGCACACAAGATTACCGGCACCGTCATTTTCAGTGAGAATTTGGAATGGAACACCGAATGAGTTTTTAGTTAAATGTGCAGAGCTTACACGTACAGGTATCGGACTGCCTGCATACTATAATGACGAAGTAATTATTCCGTCACTAATGAGCAGAGGACTTACACTTGAGGATGCAAGAGATTATAATATAATAGGTTGCGTAGAACCTCAGAAAGCCGCAAAGACAGAAGGCTGGCATGATGCTGCGTTCTTTAATATGTGCAGACCTCTTGAGCCTGTATTTTCAAATGGTCTTGACAAGGGAGT
>CALXQE010000109.1 GCA_944390495.1 uncultured Clostridia bacterium | reverse complement strand
TATATTCTGTTCTTCGGAATTATGTTCGGTGATGTAGGACAGAGTTTGGTGCTTGCGATAGCGGGACTTATAATTTATAAGGTTAAAAAATGGGACCTTGGCGGAATAATAGGTATGGTAGGTATTTCCGGTACTATTTTCGGATTTATATACGGAAGTTTCTTCGGTAACGAGGAAATCCTGCCCGAGCTTTTACACACAACACCTATTCAGCCTATGCAGCAAATACCGCTTATGCTTGGCGGTACAATAGGTATGGGTGTGTTAATAATCATATTCGGTATGATTTTAAATGTTATTAATTCATTTAAAGCACACGAAAAGGGTATGGCGATATTTGGACATAACGGAATGGCAGGACTTGTATTTTATATAAGTATATTACTTTTTGCAGGTAATTTGTTCCTAAAACTTGGCATACCGACAGCAGTGTTTATTGTACTGATAGTGGTTTCGCTTCTTGCAATGTACCTTTGCGAGCCGCTTGGAAAGCTTGTTGAGGGTAAAAAAGATTGGCTGCCGAAAAACGGTATGTTCTTCGTGGAGAATTTCTTTGAGCTGTTTGAAGTTGTTCTAAGCTTCTTCACAAATACTATCTCATTCCTTAGAATCGGTGCTTTCGCAATAGTACACGTTGGTATGATGATGGTTGTAGCAATTCTTGCTCAAAGCGGCGGAATCGGCGGTATAATAATTCAGATTATAGGTAACGCAGTCGTAATGGTTTTAGAAGGACTTATAGTCGGAATACAGGTTCTTCGTCTTGAATACTATGAGATGTTCTCAAGATATTTCAGCGGACGAGGCAGAGAATTTAATTCACTTAAAAATAAATAACAGATAGATGTATTTTGGAGGTAATTAAAATGTTAGTTAAAATTTTGTTTGCACTAATTGCACTTACAGTAATAGTTCCTGTTTGGGTATATCACAAAACAGGTAAAAGAAAAGGTAAAGAATGTCTTTTGATGAATGCAATTTCATTCTTCTCAGTAATAGGTTTAGGTGTTATATGCACACTTGGCGGCGGTGTATCAGCTTTAGCAGCAGGTACGGAAGCCGGCATTACAGTAGGTGAAGGTTTGAAGTTTATCGGTGCAGCTTTGTCAACAGGTCTTAGCGGCGTCGGCGGCGGTATCGCCGTTGCAAGTGCTGCAAGTGCTGCAATCGGTGCTATGAGCGAAAACGAAAAGATTATGGGTAAAACACTTATCTTCGTTGCGTTGGCAGAAGGTATCGCTCTTTACGGTCTTGTAATTTCAATTCTAATTCTTAACGGCTGATAAAAGGAAGTATGTCTTATGAAAATGTACTTAATCAGTGACAATATTGACACACAAATCGGTATGCGTCTTGTAGGCATAGAGGGTTGTGTGGCACACGACAGTGAAACTATCACTAAAGAAATTAAAAAAGCGATAGACAATCCTGAAATAGGAATACTTGTGTTTACGGAAAAGGCAGCGGCAATGGTTAAGGATTATATTAATAATCTTAAAATCACGCTCCATACACCGCTGATTATTGAAATACCTGACCGTCACGGAAGCCGTGATATTGCACACAGTATTAACAGTATGGTACAGGAATCTATAGGTCTTAAACTTTAAGGGAGGTCGAGATTTATGGAAAGCAGCAACTTGACAGAGAAGATAAATACTTTTACTTCGCTTGTATTAAAGGATGCGGAGGAAAAGAGAAAGAAGCTTCTTGAAAATGTTGAGAAAGAATATACAGAGCGTATTGACGCAAAAGAAACTGAGCTTTTGCAGGAGGCTTATGAAAATATTCAGCAAAATCTTCATGATGCACAAAAAGATGCAAATGCAAGAGTTCTTCATGCGGAGCTTGACGCAAAGAAAAAGCTTATTTTAAGACGTGAGGAAATCATTTCAGAGGTAATGAAGGCTGCAAAGGAAAAAGTAGTTGAATTTACTAAAACAGATGAATATGAAAAGTGGCTTATCTCAAAGATAGAAAAGGCACTTTTTGAAGTTGGTAAAGGCAATAAAACAGTCTATATTTCATCAGACGATATTAGATTAAAGGAAAAGATTGAAAATATAGCTGATACAGGTAAAATAACAGTTGAAGCAGCGTCTGAAAAGGATTTTATCGGTGGTGCTAAGATTATAAACAACGACAGAAAAATTTCAGTTGACTATTCTTTTAAAGAAATGCTGTCAGAGGAAAAACAAAAATTCCTACAAAGCAGCGGTTTAGCACTAAGCTAAGAAGAAAGGAATGAACATAAATGGCTAATGCACAAGGTCAGATATACGGCATAAACGGTCCGGTTGTTAAGGTAAAGGGTTCAAATTCCTTTGAAATGCAGGAAATGGTGTATGTTGGCGAAGAGGAACTGATTGGTGAAGTAATCGGAGTAACATCGAGTGAAACTATTGTGCAGGTATACGAGGAAACAACAGGGCTAAAAAGAGGAGAAAAGGTAGTAGGTACAGGAGGCCCTCTTTCTATTACACTTGCTCCAGGAATACTTTCAGATATTTTTGACGGTATTGAAAGACCGCTAAAGGATATTAGAAATCTTTCAGGTGCTTTTATCGGCAGAGGAGTTAAAGTAGATAACATTGACGAGAAAAGAACCTGGAAAGTGGAGATGAAGGCTAAAGTTGGTGATTATGTTACAGGCGGAGATATAATCGCTGTAACACAGGAAACAAGCCTTATAGAACACAGAATAATGATTCCGCCTTATATTAAGGGTAAAATAGAATGGGTTGCACCAAGCGGTAATTATACTATTGTTGATATAATTGCAAAGGTCAGACATGACGATGAAGTTATTGATATAACGATGAAACAAAAATGGCCGATTAAGCAGGCAAGACCTTATACAAAGCGTCAGGCAATCTCAAGACCGCTTGTAACGGGACAAAGGGTAATTGACGCAATGTTCCCGCTTGCAAAGGGCGGTGCGGCTGCTATACCGGGCGGTTTCGGTACAGGTAAAACTATGACTCAGCACCAACTTGCAAAATGGTGTGACGCTGATATAATTATATATATCGGCTGCGGTGAACGTGGTAACGAGATGACACAGGTTCTTGACGAGTTTTCGGAACTTATTGACCCTAAGTCAAATAGACCGTTGCTTGACAGAACAGTACTTATAGCAAATACGTCAAACATGCCGGTTGCGGCACGTGAGGCAAGTATTTATACAGGTGTAACACTTGCAGAATACTACCGTGATATGGGTTATGACGTGGCACTTATGGCTGACTCAACATCACGTTGGGCAGAGGCACTTAGAGAAATTTCAGGACGTTTGGAGGAAATGCCTGCTGAGGAAGGTTTCCCGGCTTATCTTGCGTCAAGACTTTCAGCGTTTTATGAAAGAGCCGGATACGTTACTAACCTTAACGGCAGTGAGGGTTCTGTATCAATTATCGGTGCTGTTTCACCTCAGGGCGGTGACTTCTCAGAGCCTGTAACACAGAATACAAAGCGTTTTATAAGATGTTTCTGGGCACTTGATAAATCTCTTGCATATTCACGTCATTATCCTGCTATTCAGTGGCTTAACAGTTACAGTGAGTATATTGACGAGCTTGAGAAGTGGTACAGTGAAAATGTTTCGGCGGACTTTGTAGAAAAGCGTAATAAGATGATGGCTATTTTACAGGAAGAAAGCAGTCTTATGGAAATTGTTAAACTTATAGGTGCAGATGTACTTCCTGACAGCCAAAAGGCAACACTTGAAGTAGCAAAGACTATAAGAGTAGGATTTTTGCAGCAAAACGCTTTCCATGCAGATGATACTTATGTACCATTGGAGAAACAAAATAAAATGATGGATATAATACTTCTTTTTGACAAGCGTATTAAGGAATGTGTTGAAAAGGGTATTGTGCTTTCAAAGGTTACAGAGAGCGGAATTGCAGAAGATATTATAAGAGTAAAGTTTAGTATCGGTAATGAAAATATA
This sequence comes from uncultured Clostridia bacterium, assembly GCA_944390495.1. Taxonomy (GTDB): domain Bacteria; phylum Bacillota; class Clostridia; order UBA1381; family UBA1381; genus Hominilimicola. Next base: position 27,462 of record CALXQE010000109.1, on the reverse strand, counting down.
GAAGCTCCGTTCCACGAATTGGCAAGAAAAATTAATGAAACCTTTGATAATCTTATGTTAAGCTGTGAAGGCTAAAGGAGGGAATATTATGGCAATAGAATATATGGGTCTTAATAATATTCAAGGTCCTTTGGCTGTTATCGACGGAGTAGATGACGCATTTTACGAGGAAATGGTTACAGTGACTCTTGACAACGGCAGCAAAAGAATTGGACGTGTTATTGAGATTTCAGGCGACAAAGCTGTTATCCAGGTATTTGAGGGTACATCAAATTTGTCGCTTACAAATACAAAAACAAAACTTATGGGTGAGCCTATGCGTCTGCCCCTTTCAAAGGAAATGCTTGGAAGAACCCTTGACGGTGTAGGAAGACCGATAGACGGACTTGGCGATTACTTTGCCGATGAAGTACGTGACGTAAACGGTCAGCCTATAAATCCTGTATCAAGAGAATACCCGAATAACTTTATACAGACAGGTATTTCGTCAATAGACTGTCTTGCAACACTAATAAGAGGACAGAAACTTCCTATATTCTCAGGTGACGGTATGCCACATGATGATTTGGCAGTTCAGATTGCAAGACAGGCAAAGGTTGTTGACGCTGATGATAAAAACGGTGATAAGTTTGCTATCGTGTTTGCGGCTATGGGCGTTAAACACGACGTTGCTAATTACTTTAAAAAATCATTCGAGGAAAGCGGTGTTTTAGGAAAGGTTGTAATGTTTTTAAATCTTTCAAATGACCCGGTTGTTGAAAGAATTATAACACCGAGATGTGCACTTACAGCTGCGGAATATCTTGCATTTAAGCATGATATGCACGTGCTTGTAATCCTTACAGATATGACTTCTTATGCAGAGGCACTTCGTGAGGTATCATCATCAAAGGGTGAGATTCCGTCAAGAAAGGGATTCCCCGGTTACCTCTACTCAGATTTGGCATCACTTTATGAACGTGCAGGTATTATAAAAGATGCTAAAGGTTCTGTTACACAGGTGCCTATACTTACAATGCCTAATGATGATATTACTCACCCAATCCCTGACCTTACAGGATATATTACAGAAGGTCAGATAGTTTTAGGCAGAAACCTAAGCCTAATGGGAGTATATCCGCCTGTATCGGTGCTTCCGTCACTTTCACGTCTTATGAAGGACGGTATAGGTGAAGGATTTACAAGGGAGGATCATCCTGACCTTGCAAACCAGCTTTTTGCTGCATATTCTAAGGTTGAAGACGCAAAGAGTTTGGCGTCTGTTATAGGTGAAGACGAACTTTCGGATATGGATAAGAAGTATATCGCTTTCGGTAAGATGTTTGAAGAAAAATTCCTTACACAGGATAAGAACGAAAACAGAAGTATTGACGATACGTTAAATCTTGGCTGGGAGCTTTTGGGAATGCTTCCTAAGAGTGAACTTGACAGAGTAAGCGATAAGATACTTGATAAGTATTATAAGCCGATGGAGGAGCAGGAATAAAGCTTCTAAAAGTGAGGGGAGGAACTGCAAATGCAGAAAAATCTTGCACCCACAAAGGGTAATCTGATGATGGCAAAAAATACCCTGCGACTTTCAAAACAAGGGTATGAAATGCTTGATAAAAAGAGGAATATCCTTATCAGAGAAATGATGATGCTTATTGAGGAGGCAAAGGAAGTCGAGGCAAAAATCGAGAAAACCTTTGCAGCGGCATATAAGGCTTTGGAAGCTGCAAATGTAATAATGGGTGTCAGTGATGTTCAGGGACTTGCTCATTCGGCTGTTATCGAGGACAGTATAAAGATAGATTTAAGAAGTGTAATGGGTGTTGAAATACCTGTCGTAAAAGCAGATACGCCTGAAAAACGTCCTGTGTACGGATTTTGCGGTACATCATCTGCACTTGATGAAGCAAGTGTAAAGTTTAACGAAGTAAAGGTGATGACGGTAAGACTTACGGAAATAGAGAATGCCGTTTACCGCCTTGCTATGAACATAAAAAAGACACAGAAAAGGGCAAATGCACTTGAAAACATCACAATACCTCTTTATGAAACTCTTGCAAAGGATATTCAAAATGCTCTTGAAGAAAAAGAACGTGAAGAGCATACAAGATTGAAGATTATTAAGAGGACAAAAGAAAAACAGGAACAATAATGAAAACGAGGATTTTTAAATCCTCGTTTTTTAATATTTATATACATTTTTGCATATTTATCATTGAGGTGATGAAAATGTTTCGAGGGTATAATTTAAGACAAAAGGAAGTTATAGATATAAAGAATGCACAGAGGTTGGGTTTTGTAAAGGATGTTGAAATAAACGAGGAAAACGGAATTATAGAGGCAATAATTGTACCTAAACGTGACAATATGATTGGAAGAATTTTCGGAGGTGATTTGGTTATCCCGTGGAATGCTGTTAAGGTTGTCGGAGATGAAATTATACTTGTAAGTTTGTTTGAAACTGAACTTGACAGTAAATTTTTAAAATGATAGAATGAAATAAAAAGGGGTGATACAAATGAAGAAAATGACAGCGGTTATTGTGCTTTTTTGTATTATTTTAAATATAGGGGTAGTATTCGCACAAGGTGAATATGTAGGTACGTTTACATTTAAGGACGGAGTTGTTTTTATAAATGGTTGTTCTATACCAAGTGTGCAGATGCCTAATGGATATGTGTATATACAGGCGGATAATCTTGAAAATTATGGTTTTGATGTTTCAAAGGAAAACGGAGAATACATAATAAACAGAAATAACAAAAAAACGATATCTCCTGTAATAAAAAGTGAAGAAATTAAGGTATACACAAGTGATGTAAAAGTATATCTTGACAGTGAAACTCCTGCAAATGTGTATGAAACAGAGGACGGAGAGGTTATAGTACAGTGTGACGAGCTTGCAAAGTACGGAAGTTTTGACTGGAATGGGGAAGTTGGTACTATACAAATAGACTTTCAAGATAATGTGATAAATTTTAACAGTGTGGCAGGAATATCTGACATAAACGAAATAGGCAGTGGGGCGATTGTTTACGAAGACGGTAGATGTGCCGATTTATCCAAGGAGGATTTAAAGAGTTTTCTAAGTGTGTATGACGGATTTGTATATGACAGAGTTGTAGGAGCTTTGCCGACTACGGAATACTATATAAAACTTTGGAATAAGGACAAAACAAAATCGTATATTGTTTATTCAAACAGCGGTGTTATAGGCGGAAAGTACGGAGAAGAATGTGAATATGACGGTAATATACGTAATAATTATGTGTACTATCTGCCGTATGTTGGTAATGCGAGAAATGCACTGTATACAAAGAATACGGAAATTTATATGAAGTATAAAGACAGCACAAAGGAGTTTTCTGATGAGTACAGTGCAGATTTGCCGAGTGATAATCTTCTAATGACAATAGGGTGCAGTGATTGGGCAGAAAGTGAGATACAAAAGGCGGCATCATTAAATCTTATGATATATGACTTTCAGGATATGTACAGAGAAAATATTACAAGACGTGATTTTTGCAAACTTGCGTACCGTTTAATCGCTACGGAATACAATGCGGGAAGTGATTCACGTATGGGAGCTTGGAATGTAATAGAGAAAGTGATAGACGAACGTGGATTAAGAGATATTTACGAAAATACAACGTTTACAGATGATGGTTACTACGAGGTTCAGTTTCTTGCGGCGGCAGGTATAGTAAAGGGTATGGGCGACGGAACGTTTGCACCTGAAGAAAATATTACAAGGGAACAGGCAGCGGCGATACTTTATCGTATGGCTGGATTTTTAAACAAAGATACAACGCCTGTCAGTGAAAGTATAGTCTATGATGATGAATATGAAATTTCAGATTGGGCAAAGGAAAATGTTACAATGATAAGCCAAATGGGGATTATGAACGGTGTAGGAGAAAATAAATTTGAACCCGACGGTACATATACAGTCGAACAAGCTATTTTAACGATGAGTCGTTTGTATAAAATTAACTTGAAAAATTAAAATGTATAATGTATAATTAAAGTATAAAACTATATAGATGGGAGATATACAAATGAAATGCCCTTATTGCGGATTTGTGGAAAGTAAAGTTATAGATTCAAGACCTACTGAGGAAAGTAACTCAATCAGACGAAGACGTGAATGTTTAAAGTGTCAGAAGAGATTTACTACTTACGAGAAACTTGAAGCAATTTCACTTGTGGTAGTAAAAAAAGACCAGTCACGTCAGCCATATGACAGAGGTAAGGTTTTAAAGGGTATAATTACAGCCTGTGAAAAGCGTCCTATATCACTTTCACAGATGGAAAAAATCGTTGATGATATAGAGAGTGAACTGTATCAATCAATGACACGTGAAATAGAAAGTACAATGATAGGAGAAAAAGTAATGGAAAAACTTAAAAAGCTTGACGAAGTTGCGTATGTACGATTTGCGTCGGTATATAAGAGTTTTGACAATATTGATACTTTTATGGCAGAATTACAGGGGCTAATAAATGACAGATAGAATTGATTTGCATATACATTCAACAGCCTCCGACGGTACATTTACTCCGTCCGAGGTGGCACATCTTGCGTATGAGGCAGGACTTTGTGCGGCGGCACTTACAGACCATGATACAGTTGATGGACTTGAGGAATTTCATAGTGCGTGCAAAAGGCTTGGTATAGAGAGTATTTCAGGTGTTGAAATAAGTGCGAAGTTTAGAAAAGAAATGCACATTTTAGGTTTATTTATAGATACAGACGATGAGGTGTTTAAAAATAAACTTATCACACTTAGAGATGCACGCAAGATACGAAATGAAAAGGTATTGTCACTTTTGCAGAAAAACGGTATGGATATAACAGAAGAAGATATACTTTCCCAAAAGGAGGGTGCAACCCTTTTAAATACAGGCAGAGCACATATAGCCCGTGCAATGGTAAATAAGGGATATGTAGAATCTGTTGACGAGGCATTTACAAGGTATCTAAAAAAGGGCAACAGCTGTTATGCTGAGCGTGTGACCTATTCACCTGAGGAGAGCATAAAAATTATAAAAGAGGCAAAAGGTACCGCAATCCTTGCTCATCCTATTTATATAACGGAAGATTATGAAGAACTATATGCACTGTTAAAGGAACTTAAAGAATACGGACTTGACGGTGTGGAATGTATGTATAACAGCTATACGGATAAATTTGCCCAGATGTGCAGCGAAATCTGTGAAAAAATAGGGCTTGTAAAGTCTGGAGGAAGTGACTTTCACGGAAAAAATAAGCCGTCAATTAAAATAGGCAATGTTTCAACAGGGTATGTACCGTATAGGCTGTTACTTAATATTAAAATGCAAAGGGGCTTATAGGCTCCTTTTATATTTACGGAGGACTGAAAGTTATGGAAAGAACTATAACTGCAATTTCAACACCCTTAGGTATCGGAGGAATAGCCGTAATAAGAATAAGCGGTGATAAGGCAGTGGAAATAGCTGATAAAATTTATTCAGGCAGAAAAAAACTAAGCGAATGTAAAAGCCATACGGTCCACTATGGTTTTATCAAGAATGAAAAGGGCGAAAAGATAGATGAGGTATTAGTTACTGTCATGAAAGCACCTAAAACCTTTACACGTGAGGACGTTGTGGAGATAAGCACCCACGGCGGTTCATCTGTGGCGGTAAGTGTACTTGATGCGGTTATACGTGCAGGTGCTTATGCGGCAGAACCTGGTGAATTTACAAAGCGTGCGTTTTTAAACGGAAGAATTGACCTGTCACAGGCAGAGGCGGTAATTGATATTATAAATTCCACAAATGACCTTGCAAGAAAGAACGCACTTTCACAGCTTGAGGGTACACTTTCAAAGGAAATAGCGTCAGTCAGAGGTGACCTTGTACATCTTGCGGCATCAATGCAGGTAGCAATCGACTATCCTGACGAGGATTTAGAGGATATAACAGTTTCGGATATACGAAATACGGCACAAAACTGTCTTGAAAGGGTGGAAAAACTATTGTCAACTGCCGACAGCGGAAAGATTATTCGTGACGGTATAAAGGTATGCATAGTAGGCAAACCAAACGTCGGTAAGTCGTCCTTATTAAATTCACTTGCAAGGGAGGAAAGGGCAATAGTTACTGATATTGCAGGTACTACAAGGGACGTTATAGAGGAATATATAAACCTTAATGGTATTCCTCTGGTGCTGGTTGATACGGCGGGAATACGGAAAACCGACGATACTGTCGAAAAAATCGGCGTTGAGAGATCAAGGCGTTCGATAGAAGAAGCTGACCTTGTTATACTTATGATTGACGGCAGTACATTCTTCGGTGATGAGGATATAGAGGTAATAAACGCAACTAAGGATAAAAAGAGAATTGTTCTTATTAATAAAACTGATTTGGGACAGAGTAAATATACCGAGGCGGTAAAATCAAAAATAGGAGAAAGTCCCGTGCTTGAGGTAAGTGCTAAAACAGGTATAGGTCTTGATAAGCTGTCTGATGAAATAAAGAAAGTATATAAGCTTGGTGAAATAGTAAAATCAGACGGTGCGGTAATAACAAATATGCGTCACAAAACGTCACTTATAAACGCTGGAGAAGCTTTAAAGCGTGTAGTAGAGGCAATAGATATGAATATACCCCAGGATATTGCATCAATAGATATAAATTTAGCTATTGAATCACTGGGAGAAATAACGGGTGAAACGGTATCTGACGATATTGTTTCGGAAATATTCCACAATTTCTGTGTTGGCAAGTAAAAAAATTGAAAAAGGGCTTGACTTATTGGGCGGGGAATGATATAATTATGTCGCTCGAATAAAAGCTCTTTTTTTTATGCTTGAAAAATTGAGCTGACATATATAAATGCGGAGGTGTAAAATATGAGAGTAAAGATTACATTAGCTTGTTCAGAGTGCAAGCAGAGAAATTATAACACAATGAAGAATAAGAAGAATGATCCTGACAGACTTGAAATGAATAAGTACTGTAAGTTCTGCAGAAAGCACACTCTTCATAAGGAAACAAAGTAAATTGATTGATTAAGGATGTGTAGAAATGGCTGATACAAATTCAACAAAGACAAAGAAAGCAAGCTTTGGTTCAAGAGCTAAGAAGTTCTTCCATGATACTAAAGCTGAGCTTAAAAAGGTTACATGGCCTACAAAGGAACAGCTTATTCATAATACAGGCGTAATTATTGTATTCATCATTATAATTACAGCAATCTTGTCAATACTTGATGTTGCTTTTGCAAAATTGTTCCAACTGTTGACTAACATACTATAATTAATAAAGCGAGTTATCAGGAAGGAGAACGGTTATGGCAGAAGAGGCAAAGTGGTATGTGGCACACACATATTCAGGTTATGAAAATAAGGTAAAAGCCAATATTGAAAAATCTGTTGAGAACCGTGGTATGCAGGATCTGATTATGGATGTCAGAGTGCCTGTTGAGGAAGTCGTTGAAGACAACGGCGACAAGAAAAAGATTGTTCAGCGTAAGATTTTCCCGGGTTATGTTGTAATCAAGATGGTTATGACAGACGAAAGCTGGTACATCGTAAGAAATACAAGAGGTGTAACAGGGTTTGTAGGTCCCGGTTCAAAACCAGTGCCATTGTCAGATGAGGAAGTGGCAAAGATGGGTGTTGAAGTAGTACGCATGAAGGATATTGACTTTGCCGTAGGAGATACTGTTTCCATCAAGTCAGGCCCTATGGAAGGCTTTTCCGGTACTGTTATGAGCGTTAACAACGAAACACGCAAGATAAATGTTGCAGTTTCAATGTTCGGACGTGAAACACCGGTAGAAATTGATTATACTCAGGTTGAACACATTGAGGATTAATCAAAGATTTTAATTTGAAATAGACGGTTAGGTCCGTTTATTATATCCCTCTGGTAACAGTGGGAGGGCAAAAATGCCCGCAATTACCACATTCATATAGCGAAAGGCTATAATATTTCAAGGAGGTGGCCATTATGGCACAAAAAGTTGCAGGTTATATTAAACTTCAAATTCCTGCCGGCAAAGCAACTCCGGCTCCACCAGTTGGTCCGGCATTGGGTCAGCACGGTGTAAACATTATGCAGTTTGCAAAGGAATTTAACGAAAAAACAGCGAAGGATGCAGGTCTTATTATTCCTGTTGTTATTACAGTATATGCTGACCGTTCTTTCTCATTCGTAACAAAGACACCACCGGCTGCAGTTCTTATAAAGAAAGCTTGTAAGATTCAAAGCGGTAGTGGTGTGCCTAACAAGACAAAGGTAGCTACAATTTCAAAGGCTGATCTTCAGGCTATTGCTGAACAGAAGATGCCTGACCTTAACGCAGCAAGTCTTGAAGCTGCTATGAGCATGATCGCAGGTACTTGCAGAAGTATGGGCGTTCTAATCGGTGACTAATTTGTTATAAGAGGTGGGAGAGAGAAATCTCGTTTAACCACGAAGGAGGATACGAAATGTTTAGAGGAAAGAAATATCAAGATAGCGTAAAGCTTGTTGAAAAGTCAAAGCTTTACGATACAAACGAGGCAATGGACCTTGTAACAAAGACAGCTAAGGCTAAGTTTGATGAAACTGTTGAAGCTCACATCAAGCTTGGTGTTGACTCAAGACACGCTGACCAACAGGTCAGAGGTGCTATTGTACTTCCGCATGGTACAGGTAAGACTTCAAAGGTTTTAGTATTCGCTAAGGGTCCTAAGGCTGACGAAGCACAGGCTGCAGGTGCAGATTACGTAGGTGATGCTGATCTTGTAGCAAAAATCCAGGGTGAAAACTGGTTCGATTTTGACGTTGTTGTTGCAACTCCTGATATGATGGGTGTTGTTGGTCGTCTTGGTAAGGTACTTGGTCCTAAGGGACTTATGCCATCACCAAAGGCCGGTACAGTAACAATGGACGTTACAAAGGCTGTAAACGAAATTAAGGCTGGTAAGATTGAGTACAGACTTGATAAGACAAATATCATTCACTGCCCAATCGGTAAGGTATCATTCGGTGCCCAGAAGCTTCAGGAAAACTTTGATGCACTTATGAATGCTATCGTTAAGGCTAAGCCGGCAGCTGCTAAGGGTCAGTACCTTAGAAGCGTTGTTGTTGCATCAACAATGGGACCTGGTATAAAAGTTAACTCAGCAAAGCTTGGTAACTAATTTTAAATGCACCGCATGTCGGTGCATTTTTTAATATTTTCTTACGGAGGTTTGTTTATATGAAAAAAGCGGTATTTTTTGATATAGACGGTACACTTGTGACTGATGACGGAACGTCTGTTTTCCCGAAATCTGCCATTGATGCAATAAGGAATTTACGTAAAAACGGTCACTATGCCTTTATCAACACGGGAAGAACAATGATGAATATTGAGGAACGCATTAGAAGTGTAGGTTTTGACGGATACGTTTGCGGCTGTGGTACGTATATACAGATGGGTGATGATGTGATTTTTTACAGAACTGTGGCAGAGGATATTTGCAGGAAAACAGTAGAACTTGTAAGATTATGCAATATGAATCCGCTTTACGAACGTGCCGATAAGTTTTTTATTGATACAGAGTGCAGAACAACACCGTTTTATGAAAACTTAGTTGACGGATTTAAAAAGGCAGGAATGAATATGTCATATACTGCAAATGACAGTGATTTTGGATTTGACAAGTTTGTTTGCTGGTATGATGAATCAAGCAATCTTGATATGTTTAAAAGAGAAATAGCAAAGGATTTTGATTTTATTGATAGAGGCTACGGTTTTTGTGAACTTACGCCAAAGGGCTTTTCAAAGGCAGAAGGTATAAAGACTGTATGTAAAAAGCTTGACCTTCAAATAGATGATACCTATGCAGTCGGTGACAGCTTAAACGACCTTGAAATGCTTATGGCAAGCGGACATGGAATTGCTATGGGAAACGGCAGAGAGGAACTGTTTGAGCATGCTGAATTTGTAACAACAAAGGTGTTGGACGGCGGTATAGAAACAGCGTTAAAACATTTTAAATTAATTTAAAAAAATACTTGACAAATTATTTATAGTATGGTAATATATTAGAGTTGTTAAAACAAATCCGTAGACAGTAGGCAGTGCAAAAGCACATTAAGTCCAACCGAGGGTATAATTAGTGATTATGATTACTATGGCTCTTTGCGTCTACGGCAAAGAGTCTTCTTTTATACGGAAGGCATATTAAATTACAGGAGGTGAATAGATATGCCAAGTGAAAAAGTTTTAGAAGCAAAGAAAGCTCAGGTTGCAGAGACTATTGAAATTCTAAAGAACGCTCAAACAGGTGTGCTTGTTGACTACCGTGGACTTAACGTTGAGGAGGATACAGCACTAAGAACAAAGCTAAGAGAGGCGAATGTACAGTATTTCGTAATTAAGAATACACTTCTTCGTCTTGCAGCTAAGGAAGTAGGTCTTGAAGCTCTTGATGAGGCACTTCACGGACCAACAGCTATCGCAGTTTCATCTGAAGATGCAGTAGCTCCTGCAAAGGTTATAGCTGATTATGCTAAGGAAAATGACAAGCTTGAAATTAAGACAGGTTTCATGGATGGCGCTGTAATGACTCTTGACGAAGTTAAGACTCTTGCTGCTACACCAAACATGGATACATTGATCGCAAAGATGATGGGAAGCTTGAATTCACCGATTTCATCACTTGCAAGATTACTTGCAACAATAGCAGATGGCGGCGAAGAAATAGCAGACCTAATCGCAAAGAAGCAGGCCACAGAAGCTCCTGCTGAAGAAGCAGCTCCTGCAGAGGAAGCAGCTGAAGAAACAGCATCTGATGCTGAATAATTTATCGGATAAAAGTTATATTATAGGAGGAAAATAAAATGGCAGATTTGAATGCAATTCTTGATTCAATTAAGGAATTAAAGCTACTTGAAGTTGCTGAATTAGTAAAAATGATGGAAGAAGAGTTCGGCGTAAGCGCTGCTGCTCCAGTTATGGTTGCAGGTGCTGCTGCTGACGGCGGCGCTGCAGGCGGTGCTGAAAAGACAGAATTTGACGTTGTACTTGCTGAAGCTGGTGCTTCAAAGCTTGGCGTTATTAAGGTTGTAAGAGAAATCACAGGTCTTGGTCTAAAGGAAGCTAAGGCTCTTGTTGACGGTGCTCCTGGAACAGTTAAGGAAGCTGTTGCTAAGGAAGAAGCTGAGTCAATGAAGGCTAAGCTTGAAGAAGCAGGCGCTAAGGTTGAATTGAAGTAATTTTGCTCTGATTCGTGTTTATCAGTGTTAGGAGTATGTTATGACTATTGATGTATCTTCAATACTTAAAGAACTCGGCGGAAAGGTTAATATCGACGGGACAGTTAAAATGTCCGACACCGATTTTTTAGGTGAGATGTATGGGTTCCCTGAGGGTATAGCTGTTAACGGCAGCATTTCAAACAACGGTAAATCACTTATACTAAAGGCAGACTGCAAAGGTAAAATGATTACACAGTGTGCAAGATGTATGAAAGATGTTGAAGTTCCATTTGAATTTGAAATTGATGAAAATCTTCTTCAAACTGATGGTGAAGAAACAACCGATGATGATGTTATTTTGTTTGAAGGAACGGAAATAGATATAGATGAAATAGTTGCAGACGATTTTTTACTTAATGTTGAAGGAAAGTATTTGTGCAGTGAGGACTGTAAAGGTCTTTGCGAAAAGTGCGGTGCAGACCTTAATGAAGGTGATTGCGGCTGTGAAAATGACGATATTGACCCAAGATGGGCAGCATTGATAGATATTATGAAAAAGGACGAGTAAATGTAAGTCAGAGAGAATTATGGAGGTGTAATTATGGCAGTACCTAAGGGTAAAGTTTCAAAAGCCAGAAGAAATAAAAGACGTGCCAACTGGAAGCTGTCTGTACCTAATATGGTAGAGTGCCCACAGTGCCACGAATTTAAGATGCCTCATAAAGTTTGTAAGTCCTGCGGATATTACAACGGCAAGGAAGTTATAAAAAAGGTTGAGGATTAATTCGGCTTTAACCAAAAGGAGAATGCATAAGCATTCTCCTTTTTTGATGTTTATATATATCCGTAAATACCCCTTACCGATACTTCTCCAGATGTTACATGTATTCTTCCGCTGTCTGTTTCAACAACAAGCTGACCGTCATCATCTACATCAACGGCTAATCCTCTGACCGTTTCTTTGTTAAACAGTACTTGAACTTCTCTTCCGATTGTTACGCAGTTTTTTCTGTAATCGTCCATAATTGAAGGTAGTCCTTCTGTAATAAATAAATTGTAGTAATGTTCAAAACTGTTTAGAAGTTTTGATATTATTTCATTTCGCTCAAATTTTTTGTTTTGCTCAATATACATTGATGTGGCTTTATCTTTAATTTCATCGGGAAATTCAGCTGTGTTTACATTAATGCCTATTCCGCATACAACATAGTTTACCATGTCTATTTCTGAAGACATTTCCGTAAGAGTTCCGCTTATTTTTTTGCCGTCTATAACTATGTCATTGGGCCATTTAATCATTGAATTCATACCGATAGCCTGACAGGCTGCAAGCCCTGCAATAAGTGTAATTTGTGACACTTCCGTAGGAGAGATGTGTGGCTTTAAAAGTATTGTATGCCATATCCCTGTTCCTCGTGGAGATGTCCACCCTCTGCCACGGCTTCCTTTTCCGTTTGTTTGTACTTCTGCAATAAAAACACTTCCGTCGGGCTTTTCACAATTCGCTTTTGCCCAGTCATTTGTTGTATTTATGGTGTCACAGAAAAATATGTTTTGACCGATAAATTTAGTCGTAAGATTTTCTTTTATTATCTCAGGTGAAATTATGTCAGGTGCATTTACAAGGCAGTATCCTTTGTTTGTAACTGATGTGATTTCGTATCCGTCGTCACGAAGTTTTTTTATATGCTTCCATACTGCAGCACGGGAAATATTAAGTTTTTCGCTTATTTTTTCGCCTGAAATATATCCGTCCGTTTTTTTTAATAGTCCAAGTATTTTTTCTCTCAAAATTAATCAATCCTTTCAAATATAAATTATACATTTATTAAAATGAAAAATCAATAAGTTTATCCTATTTGTTTATAATACTTTTCCTGTATTCGCTTGGTGAAACACCGACTTTTCTTTTAAATATATTTGAAAAATAATGTTCGTCTGCAAAATTAAGACGGTCTGAAATTTGTGATATTGACAGATTATATAAGGTTTTGAGGTGTTTTTCTTGACTTTTTTAGTGGTATATGATAGAATATATTAGCATATTTGAGAAAGTTTTATCTTTCTTAAAACTATTAGGACAGGTATCGAAGCGGTCATAACGGGGCGCACTCGAAATGTTTTGTGTTAAAGAGAAACAGTGTGGCTGTAAACCCTTGATTTTACTGGGTTTTTCGTGTTTGGTATTTTTCTTAATTATTGCTGTTTTGCCGTAAGTTTTGCCCTTAATCAAAATTTTGTAAAATTTGCGGTTTGACATATTTAAAATTTAATACTCGGAGAAGTATCGAAGCGGTCATAACGGGGCGCACTCGAAATGCGTTTGCCTTCACGGGCACGTGGGTTCGAATCCCACCTTCTCCGCCAGTATTTATGCGGGTTTGCGAGGTTTGCATTCCCGCATTTTCTTTTCTAAAACACGCTCTGTTTTGCCCAATTTTGCCCTGTTTTGCCCTAAAACTATCATTCGATACCTCCAAATAATATGTTTTCCATCTCTTTTGTGGCTGAAATTTTATCGGTAAAATCAAGATGTGAGTATATATTTGCCGTTGTAATGTAATCACTGTGTCCGAGAATCATCTGTATCTGTTTCATACTGATACCGTTTTTAAGCATAATACTTGCTGCTGTATGTCTGCAATCGTGTAATCTTAAAACTCTGATTTTGTGTTTTTTTAGTAACCTTCTGAAATTTTCCGATACTCTGTTTGGTTTAATTAAATCACCGATTTCATCTACACATACATAATCCGAATCATCTGTATGATAACCTTTCCCGAAAAGTTTTTTATACTCCTGAATGCTTTCTCTCTTTTCAAGAAGAATCTTTTTAATCGGTGTCACTAACGGCAATGAACGGTAACTGCTGCTGTTTTTAGTCAAATCTTCTCTGATTTCCTGTAAATGATTATCTACCCTTGTTTGTGTCACGGTGTGAGCAATTAGCAAGCTGTTATTGTCAAAGTCTATATTTGACCATTTAAGCCCAAGTGCTTCTTCCCTGCGAAAACCGTAGAACAGCATTAGCATAATTGGTATTTCATAGATGGTGTTACTTACTACTGTAAGTATTTTCTGTGCTTCTTCAACAGTGTATGACTGCCCGTGAAACTGTTCTTTTTTAGGCGGTTCAACGCAATCCATAGGATTCACTTCTATAAGCTGTAATTTTCTTGCTTCTTTAAAAGCTTTGTGAATGTTTGCGTGATAACTTTTTACCGTTGTACCCTTTACACGTTGCAGCTGCTCGGTGTAAAAATTTTGAATATGCTGTGGTTTTACATCTTTGAGTTTAAGTCCGTATTGTTTGAAATAGGGTACTATAACTTTGTAGATGTTGTCGTAGTAACCGCTGTATGTAGTCTGGCGAATCTGCATTTTTGCTCTTTCAAGCCATTGCTTTAAATAGTCGGTGAATAAAATATCGGTTATACCATTCCCGATTACAGTAAGTTCCGACTCTGTATCCCTGATGAAATCAATCAGCATATCATTTGCACGTTTTTTGTTCCCTCTGACGGGAAGCCCTGTACTCTTTGATTTACGCTTACGCTTCCCGTCGTTGGTTACCCACGTGATTTTCATATGATATATGCCCTTAATTTCTTCAAGATGCCCTGAAACCTGTACTTCTTTTTTCATCTTACATCCTCCTAAGAAACTAATAGTTGCATAAGCTTTGATTTTACAATCCTGTACTCTCGTCCGATTTTTACTGCGTGCAGTTCTTTGTTTCTTATAGCCTTGTAAAGTGTCTTTTGGCTGATTCCAAGAATCTCGGCAGCTTGTTTTGCTGTTAAAATATCGGGATAATACTTTAGATACTGTGAATTTGTTGTTGTTTTCATAAAAACACATCCTTTGTAAGCGATAATAAGTATTTTGACGATTATTATATTTAATTGACCTCATCGTCGTTTTAAGTATAGCACAGCCTTGACCACTTGTCAACACTATTTTTAAAAATTTTTACAATAATCGTTCTGGTATATTTGTTGACACTTCAAAAACGATATGTTATAATAGATATAAATATTATCTATATTCGTTATTTGTGGGGTGAGTTTATGCAAGACACTGCGAAAATATTCGGTTACACTGAAAATAATAAGACATGCTATAAGTTAAAATTTAATCAGATAGAATATACGACTGTCAGCTCCGTTTGCGGTAAATCTGTATTTGATTTTTTGTGGATTGGTATAAAAGAGTTTAATGCAATCTTTGTTTCTGTTGCTGCCGCTTTTGCAAAAGGCGGAGTAGAGCAAGCTGTTAAAGCAGCCGCACCATTCGTTAATAAAAACAGTTATTTGACAATTTATATTGCAGCATTTATTGATTTTTTGGCTGATGAAAGTACGGCAGATTATTTTTCGCACTTTCTCGGAAGCGATTTTTCACTTCCACAAAAGGGTTCTAATCATTATATTATGAATGTTATAGACTCAATGGCTGCAAGTATTGAACAGAAAAAAGCAGAATTTAAGTTTTATTTCGATAAAATTTCAAAAGAAAAAAATGGCTCACTCTCCCAGCGTTTTGCAATGTACGCAGATGAAAGTAAGCTGTTTAATTTTAATTTTGATATTTTTTATGATGCTGACGATGAAACAATAACTTATCCACTTGTCACTATGGACGATGTAATACGATTTGATGTGATGCAAATGCTCGTAAATAAGATAAAATTTAAGCCGTGTAAGTGCTGCGGTGAGTATTTTATTCCTGCGGGTCGCTCAAACAGTGAATACTGCGATAGAATTATGAAAAATGAAACAAGACCGTGCAGTGAAATAGGTGCTCTTAAAACCTTTGATATTGTCCATAAAAACGACGATATTCATAAAGCCTATATAACTGCTTACAGACGCATGGATTCACGTCAGAGGTCAAAACTTATCACTAAAGATGAATTTAAAGAGTTCGGTAAACTTGCCCGTGCAGAACGTAAAAAATGCTATAACGGTGAGATTACACTTGAACAGTTCCAAGATTGGCTTGATGATTTTAGATAATTGAAAGTGAGGAATTTTATGTATACAGAATATAATAAGATCGAAACACAGCTTGAAAAAATTTCACAGAGTGATTCTCAATATAAGGATTTGTTTGCAACATGGAATTTAAATAAAAAAATACTTTCGCCTATATTAAATGCAATAATAAAAGATTATCCTCATTATAGTTTACACGATCATTCTCATTCAGAAAGTATTTTATTAAATATTGAGCGTATGTTGGGTAATGAAAATATAGAAAAACTTTCACCTACTGATTTATGGTTGCTACTTCATGTTTCATATTTACATGATTTTGGTATGGTTATTGTAGATTCAAAGATTCACGAAATATGGAACAATGAACCGGAATTTAATTTATTTTTAACACAACAATTAGATTCTTCTGATCCAGATGTAAGAAAAGCTGCTAGTATAATTCGTGATAGCGGTAAAAATAGTGAAAATTATAATCCAGAATGGGCCCTTGAAATCAAAAATGCTGTTACAATACTGGTATCTACATTTTTTAGATGGCAACATTCTGACTATTCTAGATATTATATTTTGGATATTGATAAAATATGGGGGATTGATTTGGGTCATAATGGTCTTATAAAGAAAAGATTATTATCTCTTATGGGCGACATAAGTGCAATACACACCAAACCATTTAGTGAGGTTATGACACTTCATAAAGAAGCGAATGGACTTAAAAATGATTATGTTCATCCTAGACTTATTGCTTGTTTGCTACGCATAGGTGATGTATTAGATTTAGACAACGGTCGTTTCAATAGGTATGGAGACAAAATTTTTGGCAAAATGCCTGATAGCTCTAAAATACATTATTATAAACATGAATCTACAAAACATATACTAATAACAGATAAACTTATAGAAGTAGAGGCTGATTGTCCTAATGATCAAACTTATAGAGAAACTAGAAAATGGTACGACTCACTTCAAAGCGAAATTAATAACCTCCAATTGAACTGGATTGATATTGCACCAGATGGTTTTTCTTTTCCTCCTAAATTAGCACCTTATAAAATTTTGAGGCAAGGAAAAGAGGATTCAAATGAATTAACGAATTTAAAGTTTTATATATCACAATCCAAAGCTTTTGAAATTCTTGAGGGTTCTGCTATATATAAGGATAAGTTTTCATGTATACGAGAAATTGTGCAAAATGCAGAAGATGCTACTAAAATTCAACTTTGGAGAGATATTAAAAGTGGTATGTACTATTCAGCAGGTATAGATAAAAGCAAGGTAAAAAGCGGAAATCTATTGCCTAATGATATTCCAGCGTGGATATATAAATTATACGATATAGATATTAATGTTGAAAAAAATAATAATAACAATGCAGTTGTTACTGTTTCAGATCATGGAACAGGAATTACATTTGATTCTTTAAAAGCCATTTGTAATGTAGGGCAAAGTTATTATCAAAAAAAAGAAATTGTAAATGAAATCACCGAAATGCCCGTCTGGCTTCGCCCTACAGCAAATTTCGGAATAGGTTTGCAATCATGTTTTCTGTTAACTGACAAAATAGTAATATATACAAATACAAGTAAATATGACACAATAAAAATAACATTTGAATCCGGAAAGCAAGATGGGTATGTTAATGTAGAAACCTCCAATACAGAGTATAAACGTGGCAGTAAAGTAGAAATTGAAATTAAAAATTCTATGAATTTTTCTTTCAATATGTTTGGATATACAGCCAAATATTTAATGGAAATAGAACCTTTTGAAACAAATTGTGTTCAAATGTATAAAGCAATTGAATCTATTTTTAATGAATGTGGGAGCAGTTTTTTTAACATCAATGTAACTTCAGAATCTGCAAAATATACTAATACCATCAAAGCATATATTAATTCTGAAAAGAATGGTTTCATATTTCCACAAAAATTGCATAATGATGATATAAGATATCAGCTGAGCTACGATTTAAAAACTATGAATGCATGGTATAAAAATAACATGTATAAAATTAAATTAGATCAAAATAGTAACGGTCTATTGAAGATACATTATAAAGGAAAATATGTCCCCACAAATAAAATTAGACGTTCACGTTTTGTTGGTTTTGTAATAGACGTGGATATATATGGTATCTCAACTAAGGAGGCGTTATCTCTAAACAGAGAAGAACTTTCATACGAAACATCCAATTTAATTTACAAAGATCTTGAAAAGCTTATAAAAACTTATTTTGAGTTGGTGTTAAATGAATCTCAAAACCTTAAAGAAGATACAGATCTATTAAATAGTATTTTTCTTTCTTCATGGCTGTATGATGTCAAGATAACGAAAGAATTATCTATGTTTGTATCGAACGAACCGAATATTCGTATACTTTATTACGAAACCGATAAATACATAGTCAAAAATTGTTCTTTAAGGGATATGTCAGAGCAATTTCCATATATTTACTATCTTGATTGTGATGTACAAAAACAACAAAGTGTATCTTCGGATTATATGACAGAAGACATGGTTATCAAAATGTTAAATGATGCTAGGATAAATAATCAAAAAATTATTTTAATTGATGAAAATGTAAAACGTTTTTTATCTGTACCCAGCAAAGATTATATTTATTTAGATTGTGAAAAAACTCTCTGTTTACAAAAACCATCTATTAAAGATGATTTGTATGATCTAGATGATTTTACTAAAAATATTCTTTTAAGAAGATTAGTGCATGAAGATGATGAAAAAATATACCATAATGTTTTTTACACTAATCGTAAAGCAATTCCTGCATTTAATGAATTTTCAAAATTAGCAGTCAGCTTAAATAATATCACCTTTGTAGGCAAAGAAGGAGATTCTAAGTGGAATATTATTTCCCCTATCTCTAAAAATGATTATAAAAAGATAAAAGATTTGTCATTAGAATCTTTTATAGATTTTATTTTTGATCAAAACACATTTGAAAATCTAGTTCAGTATACGCTAGAAAATGCAAAGCAAAAAACTAATAAAGAAACCATCAAATCA
Source organism: uncultured Clostridia bacterium (assembly GCA_944390495.1). Classification (GTDB taxonomy): domain Bacteria; phylum Bacillota; class Clostridia; order UBA1381; family UBA1381; genus Hominilimicola. The sequence goes on along the minus strand of CALXQE010000109.1, from coordinate 8,242 downwards.
GAATATAAACGATTGATTGAGCAATATTATTATTTAGTTAATCCAGAATAATAGATATAGGATACAGATATATTTTGGGCATGCAAAATGAGGAATTAATATGTACATAGATACAAAAAATAGTAAATATTAAAAATTTGAACGATCAGAATCAGTATAAGATGTGATAACTTTATTGGGTTATCCGTCTACACATTCGTCTTGTATAACTGGTATAGAATATGTATCAAATGAAAGTAGGCGCACTAAATTTATTAGAAAAACCAGACATCAATATAATGGAATAAAAAACGTAAAAAGCAGTGGTTCTTGATGTCATGAAAGACAAATATTCTCTGACGAAATTGCTAAAAATTGCTGCATATATCAAAAAGTAGTTACTACCATCGGAAATCAGTCACGACGAAAGCGAATAAATATCATTAACTTAGAATGGACGAAATTTTTGAATAAAACAAAAATTGTTACGGATACAGGCGTATTCATGTCTCACCGAAGAAGAATATCACTGTTTCAAAAAAGATAGTCATTAGTATTATGAGGTCAAAAATTTGATTGTGCCTAAAAAAGTGTGCAAGAAAATATAACTCATATAAGGGAGAGAACAGTCATTAAGTATATAATATAATATAATATAATATAATAAAAATAGCTTTTCATACTGATGGCACAGATCAAAAATGGCTAAGTGATATAACAGAGTTTACTTCCCCGTCAGAAAAAGTATATCTTTCACCTATAATTAATTATTTGGAGGGTATGGTTGTTAGTTTGAATACCGGCAATTCGGATTCAATTTTAGCAAATGATAAATTGGATATAGTAATTAACAAACTTTCTGAAACAGAGTATTCTGTTGTACGTACAGATCGTTGTTGTAACTATCGTTAGCTGGGTTGAATAGAGCGAATGAATGACGCTAAATTGATACGATCAAAGTTAAAAAAGGATGTTCACCAGATAATTCGGGTTGCGAGGGATTTTTCGAAAGGCTAAAAAAAGAAATATTTTATAGACGTTCACGGGAGATGTATCTATGGATGACTTCATAAATGAGATTGATACATATACCATTTGGTATAATACAAAACGAATAAAGCAATCCTTAGGATATATGAGCCCTATGGGGTACAGACATAGTCTTGGATTATCGTTATAAAGCCAGTCTAAGAATATGTCTGCACTCCCACTTTACAATAAAAGACAGTCGCCGTGAGCAGCGGTCTAAGATAGTAATATGGTATCTAGCTTTCAGAGTTTCTTTTAGGGGCCTAAGTCTTGTAATTGCCCATCAAATCGGCTATGCAAACCATCAGATTACTCGTGATTATAATTCTTTATATCACTGTATCTTTACTATATTATCTTTACTATATTATCTTTACAATGATTATTTTTGCTCATATATATTTTTCCATATTTAATAACATCATTTGTTAATAATATATTTGTTCTTTTTTCTTGCAACATCTCTAACGTCCTCATATTTGGTAATGAATCTTTCGATTTGCCAAAAAAACGATTGCCGTGTGATATTATTGCAGTATCGGGGTTTACTTTGTTAAGTATTTTATAATTAATATTTTTTATGCTGCCATGATGTGGTATTTTAAAGTAATTTGCGGATATGTCTACGTTACTTTGTATTAATCTTTTAAAAACTTTTTTACTCGCATCTGCCGATAATAAGAACTTATTTTCACCGTATTGAATTTTTAAAACAATGCAAACATCATGAGTGCATTTTATATAATTGTTATATATCTTTCTTAAATTACTGGAAGTTGGATTTGCGTTAAATCTTCTGAAAAGTTGTATGTTATTCATCATAAAGCTAATTACATAATTAGCCTTATTAATAGTAGTTATATTGTTCATGAAATCTACGTTGTCCGATTCTGTTAATGTAATTTCATCAATTAAAGGTGAATCACTAACAACGCTATATCTGTCTAAATTGTTATATGCATTGATATAAATTTCCATAGCACGTGCAAATTCTGGTGAGTAAACTTCGCGTACTATGTCTATCAAATCATTAGGAGCTATTTCCCTTAACCAATTATATGTACTAATATTAATGGGAGGGTTTAAGCAAGTAATATGAAAACAAAGATTTTTGTTTTCATGGGCAAATTCAATATGAGGTTTATGATTTTTTGAAATGAATTCCTTTAAAAAATATTGATTATTTACTATACTTTCTAAATCACTTATAAACTCACTGCAGTTTACTGCCGAGTATATACCTTTTAAACTTAAAATTCCTTTTGCAATTAAAGTAATTTCATTCTGATATTCTGGTATGATCAATTTATTTAAGCACTGTATTTTATCAAAGAAAAATTTAAAACCACCCATATGATCAGCATCATGGTGTGTTAAAATGATATTAATATTCCTATTATTTTTAATATCGGCATTTAAAAAGTCTGTTACGTTACAATTTCCAGGTCCTAAATCAATTATAAATGTTTCATCTTTAAAGTTACAATCATTTTGAGGTCTTAGAATAATACTATCACCATGACCTACATTTAATACTTCAATCAATGACATACACTCTTCCTCCTTTAATCCAAAAGTATATTTAACAACAATTTAAAATCAGAAATTTCATAATCTGGCTTCATGTTGTTTTCATTCCATATCTTTTTTAATTTTTGTTCTCTTATAAAATCGTCTTCTGTCCAACTTGATATGTCTACCAACATAGAATAGTAGTTACTATTCTCTTTAGGCGATCTAAACCAAACTGATGTGATTCCTGCATCTATTGCCATATATACATCCTTAGTCAGACTATCTCCAACATATACAGCATCTTTTTTTTCACAGCACTCATCTCTGCAAATACTAAGAAGAATTTTTTTATCAGGTTTTTTTGTATTGATATTTTTTACTTTGGGATCTGTGGTATAATCACTCTTGTACATACTGCTAGAGGTATATACATACTTAAAGTATTTCTCTATACCTAATTTTTTTAATCGGTAAAATCCATTCTCCTGAGAGGATTCAGTATATCCTATAATTGTAATACCTTTTTTGTGTAATATATCGAGAGTATTCTCTACATTCGGAAAAAGCTTTAATTTTTCTTTTCTAACAGAGTTAAATCGATGAAATGCCTCGTTTAATATTTTTTTAGTTTCATCCATTGGCAATCCTTTGTATTTATTTATAATAGACGGTAACAGTAGCGTTACAAAAGGAAATTCCACACTACCATAGAATTGATGCTTTTCTTTGTACTCTTGTAACAGTAATTCTTTTTTTATTCCTGTTATTATTGATAATTCTTCCACCATAGCATAAAACGCAGGAATGAAAAAATCTATCCAATTATATAGTGTATCATCCAAATCAGTTATTAGTAATTTTTTCATAGTGATATCCTCATTTTAACGGTATAATTATAGTTTGAGACAGTGAATCATTTTTTCTTTGGTCACTATAAATTTTATAAATTTTTATAAATATTTTATCTTTTTTAACAGTGACAATGGCAAACTCATTTTCAACCCCGCTTATTCCTGTTCCTCCTAGTCCAACCACATAAATATCATGCAAATTGGAACAATTAATTTCAGTAGCTGTATCATCTTTAGGATATGATATTTTTGACATAAAAGAACTATGTTTATGACCATGTAAAAGTAGTTTTATATTATTCTTAACCAACCAATTCATTAAATTATTAGCATCATAAACCACACTGCTCGCCTTCCGGATATTGATTAATTCTTCACGACAAGTTGGTAAATAATGATGATGCATAACTACAATTCTGATAGCAGAATTATCTTCATTGTTCCATTTCATTTCTCTTTCTATATATTCCATTTGTTCATGGGATATATAACCATGACCTTCAAAATCTTTGTATTGCTGAATTCTGCAACTATTAATAACGGCAATGTCAATTGTAATTCCAGACTTTAGTAATATCTTTTTTCCACTGGCAAAAAACTCATTGGGAGTTATATAATATATATCTTTATAAAAATCACTGAATAGCTGTGATGTATCAGTGCATGGCTGGATATAATTTGGAACATTATCAGGGGTACTATAATTTTCCTCTATTCTTTTGAAATCATGATTTCCGGGAGCAATCATAATATTTGCAGAATTTAATTCTTGTTTGGTTTCCATCTGCAAATCCTGTATAAAACGTCTTGCAATATCATATCCATTCTCATTAGCACAATTTGATATATCTCCTGAGAGTATTAAACCACTTATGTCATCATACAAATCTTTAGTTGCATCTTTTATGTGCCAAGCAAGTGTTTTTCTTGAAAGTTCTGATTTGATCGGGAATTCAGAATTACCAAAATGTAAATCGGATATCCATAGCAAAGAATTGCCATTAACTTCATAATAGTGATTACTGAACGAACAGGGTTGTATAATATTGGCATTTAATAACGTGATTTCATTTTCCTTATCTCCATTTTGAAATTTTCTAGCAATCCACATGGTACGATTTTGTTGAATAAGTTCATCAAGACTATATATTCGTTTGTTACAAAATAAGCTATAATCAGCAGTGCCATCTTCAAATAACTCCTTCAAATTTACGTATGTATAATCTTTTATATCCGCTGATGGACATTCTTCAATTTTATCAAACTTAAACCAAGCATAATACGATTGACTATTATAGTATTCAGGAGTTTTATTTAAATCCGGTGATGTTTTAGGTGTATCGATGGAAAATATAATATCTGAACAAGATGCTTTATATAGCTTTTTAAGAGCAGAATCAACCAAATAAACATCTATACCGTATTCTTGAGCGAATGCCTTCAACATTGCTAATGTAGTCGTAGGAGTTTTCTCGTGACCTTTTTTCCACCACGCCCACCAAACATATTCATGTTTGTCTATTATTTCTTTATGTTTGGCTATTGTTTCATCATTTTCAGTAACCAAATCACGAAATCTTAATATTAAAATTTTATTATTTGACATTTTTACCCCCCATTAATTATTATAGTATATTTTTCCGCATTTTTCAACAAACTAAATATAATTTATATACAATTGTCAGGGATGGATAACGCTTTTATAAAAAATAAAAAGTAAAATTCAAATATGTGAACTGCCACACTGTGTACAGACAGTACAAAAAGGTGCTACGGTAGTTTAAATATTAAATTTTTAAGCGACATACAGGCTTCTCTATTCAAAGAGGGTCAGATTTGTTTTCGTTTTTTTATTGCTCTAAAAAATCATTTTGCAATTTTCCGTAGACAATTGTTTTGTTTAAAAAATGATAATCACTTTTAGCCAATAACATTTTTATATGCTGAAATTTTTCTATCAGCATATAAAACAACATCTTCAATAACAAGCTTTTGTATTGCAGATATAAATGTTTCCATAAACTTATAATCTGGTTTATTGCTTAAACACGGTAATTGCATATTAAAATTTAAACTTTGAGAGCTTCTAAGTTTTTTACCATATGAAAATTTACCAATTATTGATTTTTTCATTGATCCAGCAAAAAACAACATAATTTCTTTAGAATATTGTTTTTTATCACTCCAATAAACTCCTGTATCATCTCCAGCTCCAAAAGCAAAATTCCGATAAAAAGTATTACCAAAAATATCTATAGTAATTGAATTTGGGGGAAAGGAAGCTACAGGATTAGAAACATAGTTAGCTACGCCTGTATTTGTCGTACCTGCCATAACAAATGGAATTGTGCCGGGAATTTGATCATCTTTTTTCAGTCTACGACCCTGTTTAATTTTATTAAATATTTTACTGTATGAAAATTCTGAAAAAGTCACATCAGATTCTTCAAACTCTTTTAAAGCCTGTTCCTCTTCCTTAGTTAAATGATAGTCTTTTAATCCAGTTGCTAATAAATATGCCTCAAGCTCTGCGATACGCTGAGCCTCAAGCTCTGCGATAAAGGATTCCATAAATTCAAAATTAATTTCGCCATTTGAAGTTAAAGGAAGTTTTATCTTTATTTCTTTAAAAGTTTTATCAACATTTCTAACAAGAACTGAAAGCAATTTTTGCTTTTGCTTATTTAACAAAGTTGTAAAAAACAAAATTGAGCCTTGTGGAATCTCTATTTTTGGTGTAATCTTTCGAACAAATTGCCCTGCATACCAAGGCTTGCTTCGATAGAAAAAATCCATTTGTAGAAGTCCCAAACTCCAAGTGCCAGGTGAATTAATATTTTCGGCATTTACCATGCCTGTTGTTTGAAGTATACCTTGATTTAGTGAAGTTCTTGTTACATAATCGTAATCTGTTCCTACAACAAGTTTATCTGTATTGAAACTCAATGTATTATCAATATCAAACAAATCTCCCAATTTATACTCGCCCCACTCAACATTTTTAAGTTTTTCGTCAAGTGAGGCATCTATTTTCCCAGGCAATCGTCCTTTTTATTTTGCTGTTTTAAAATATTTGAAACTTCCCAGGCAAGGTAATCGCTGACTGTTTTTTTGAAATCTTCTAAAGTTGGTTTTGTATCAATAGGTGCAGATTGATTCCAGTCAGCACCGTTTTCTGGATCAATTGTACCCTCATAATATTCTTTGTCCGTTAAAATATCAAGCTTTGACCTTCCGAATCGAACTAAATCAACCACTTCTTGATACCGCTCTTTTGCTCTATCGGTATCTTTTAAATTATTACTTGCTTTTTTGCGGTTAGTGCGAGTGTAACCGTCATTTGAAAAATCAATAAATTTTACGATGTCATCCTTTTTATGTGCTTCATTTACTCTAAAAACATACACATTTGTCTGTACGCTTGATTTGCCTATAAACAAGTCAATCGGCATTTTAATACTGGCAAGAAGTGTATTTCTTTTTAGAATTTTCTTGTTATATTCTACAGCTCTTCCAGAACCTGCTGAATTTTGAATGATAATAGCTGCATAGCCTCTGTTCATCATGGATAAGGCTTTTTCAACAAAGTTCATACCATTTCCCAAAGCAGAGTAGGGTGGATTTAGGACAAAGGCATCGGCAGGAAACTTATCATCTGTTTTCCCAAAGCCATAATTACCGTTAAAGTCTTTTAATGAGTCTTTATTTAAAATATTCGAGCTGCCATCTCCCATGAAAATCATATTTAAAATTGCAAGCATATACACACTGGGCAAAAGTTCTATTCCAAGTAACTGTTTCGCCTTTATCTCTGCAGATTTTTTTGCTAATTCATCTGGTGAAGAAATTGTATTTTTAGCATCGATCAGCATTTCGTTCATCGCTGCTACCAAAAGCCCTGCTGAACCTGTTGCAAAGTCCCAAACGTAGGAATCCTTATTTACTCTTGCAAGCTTTACTAACAATTTTGCCACATAAGAAGGTGTTAAAACAACATCATTCAACTTATCTTGCGAGAAACCAAGCCAGCCATACATTTCATTAAACAGTTTCCCTGTAAAATCAGTAGTTAATCCGATTTTATAATAAATACCTAGATCATCTATAATTTTGGTAAAAACTCTTTTAAGTTGACTTTCTCCATTTTCTGGCTTATTGATATTTTCCATCAAAAGAGTGTTTTGCAATGTTCTTAAAATAAGATCCTGCTTTTCTTTCGGAAGATTTTTTTCTGATAAAAAAGCTTTGATCTTTCGTGCTATGATTTCTCCATCTGTACTTCCTTCTTCTTGTGACGACTTTAAATCAGATTTTTCAAGAGGTGCCACTTTACCCGGGATCCCAAGAGTGGCAATAATAGAGGCAGCCACAAGATAAACTCTGTCATTTTCTCCAAGACCTTTTTCATTTTGGTAAATATCATTATTAAGTTTTACAAGACTTGCATCAATCTCTTTTTCTCTTTGTTCTTTGAGTTTATCAATTTCTTCTTGCGTTAAGCTTAATGCTTTTACCTTATCAATAAATGCATTGAAATTTTCTTTTTTCAAAAACGAAAGATCAGTATATTCATCTACTTTTTGACCTATACCAAAATTGTTTTTAGAAACGTAATACACTCCTATCTGGTGTTCTATTTCTCCTTTTTCGTTTCTATATCCTGTCATACCAATAGCAATAATATCTGTATAGCTCGTATAGTGTAAAATAGCATTTGCATAATGCACAGCACCATTTACTGCATAAGAATTTATATTCTTAAAATTAGGAACATTTTTTGTTGTTCTATTATCAACTTGTCCTTTGCTATCAAGTTTCACAAGTTTATCTTTATATCCTTTATATTCTATAAGAATAGGATAATAATT
>CALXQE010000108.1 GCA_944390495.1 uncultured Clostridia bacterium | reverse complement strand
ATAATTCCGAAGAACAGAATATATGTTACGGCAAGTATACCTGTTGGGTCAATTTCATTATAGCTTGGAAGTCCGTACATCTTTACGAACATTTCAAATGGTTTAAATATAAAATTATTTTTAAGTTTTGTAGGCGGCTGAATATCCTTAACACTTTCAGCATCCTCGATGTATATCATAACTACATCACCGGAATTGTTAATTTCCTTTTCAAGAGCTAAAGCACTCTTTTCATCCATCCAGCCCACAACATAAAAGAACATATCACCGTGAACAGCATTTTTTCTGACTTCTGAAAACTGGTGACGTTTTTTAGCAAGATTATATATACCGTTAAGTTTTTCAGCGACACTTTCAAGCATAGCAGCAGTTTTTTTGCTGTTTTCTTCAATTTCACCTCTAAGCTGTGTATTTTGCTTTAGAAGTTTTTGCTTTATTTCATTAGGTGTGCCTATATAATCCTCTGATATACTTACAGGCTCAAAATATAATGAATTAAATACCTCTTCTATCTTTCTTTCCTTTAAAAGCGGTACAAAGTAGAATCCCCACACATCAGTGGCATCTTCCTCTGTCTTTATAAAGAATGTTTCAAGGTCGTTAAGGTATGTCACAAGTGTTTTGTAACCTGCCTTCGGAATATGTCCGAATTTACAATGTATAAATTCAAACTTGAAAATTTTTGACAAATCCACGTCTATTGTAAGCATAAGATTAAGCTGTTCAATTGCCGTTTCATTTGCCTTTATTTTTTGAGAAAGCTCCTCATCATGTTTCTTTTCATTCTCTATATGAATATTTATATCATCCAGAAATTTCTGCATATCCTCAAGAGTCGTGTTTTCCGGAGCAATAATCTTCTTTTTTACGCTGTAATTTGCCAGTTTCATTATGCTCATGGCTGATTTGGCAACTACGTCGTAATCATTATTTTCCTCAAAAGTCATTAGCTTGCCCCTATTAGTAAGGACAGACATTGCATTTTCAAGATGAATATCCTTGCCGTACACGTACTTTTCAACAAGTCTGTCAAAATGCTCTATCTGACCTGCTATTGTGACGGCTTTCATCTTTGTTATTGCCATTTTCCCCCTCCTCTTCTATAAACCGATATGCTCACGGAGTGAATCAGCATTTAAGCTGTATCGTATTCCTTCCGTAATTGTTGTTATGTTATTGAGCTCTACTTGCTTTAAACTTAGATACGCATAGACTGCTACCATAGATTCAGGATTATTCACAAAAATATTTTTTGCAAGCTTATTGTACATTTCTCTGAAATTACCTTCAGGAAAACGTCCTTTATTATAATCTCTAAACAAACCGTCATAAGGGGTCGATGTAGAAACTATTTCAACAAATCTTTCAATGCTGTCTGCATTAACAAGCTGTCTCATTACATCCTCCGCAAGTCTGTATCTTACAGGGAGCAGATATGTGAAAATAATTTCCGGCTTAAAATCAAAATATCTTTTACCGCGGTATATCCACATAAGATTCATCATATCAATTTTACTGCCGGTTAATTTTTTAAAAAGCTCTGCCTGTTTACCGCTAAGATTTCTGTTTATGGTATGCCAAATTGCACTATAATAATAGGAATCCAGCATCATACCAATTGAAAAGAAATCTGCATCTAAGTTTTCAGCTCTCTGCAAAGGCTCATAATACGGTGTACCCTTGCAGGCTTCGATACAATCGGATAAGGATTTTGCTTCGTGCATTATATCACGGTTAATTTTAGTATGTGTTTCAAAGAAAGCGTCAAACCTGCTTTGATTTACTTCATCATCACTGCGTTTTTCATGGGTATAAATATAACGTATTTCACGTTTTAAAAATTCTACCTCTCTACGCATAAACCAAAAATTCATTATAGCACGTTTTTTATGGTCCATAAAATTATACAGACTCACATACTCATTAAACATTTCCTGATTCAGCAAAATCTCCATCTGTCCACGGTGTATATCACGTTCGTTGACATTTGAAAGCACCTCACTGTAACCGGGTGTTGATTTTAAATAACCGCATATATCATTTACGCTTTTCTTTGCAAGAAGCTGTTCATAATCTTCTTTACTGAGGAAATTTGAATACATTGCCTTTAATTTAGCGGCAATCGCACTGTATTCTGCATTCATTTATCAGCACCTCACTATCTTCCGATAATGTTTTTTACGATTTCATTTACCCACGCATCTTTATGGTCACTGTATTTTTTCTCAAGTTCCGCAAGATGTCTGTTTGTGTTTACATTAATCGCTTCAATTTTTTTATCAGCTTCCTGAGCTTCACGTTCCTGAAGCATCACATTTTTTGCTGTCATTTTCTTTTTAATATCTTTTTCCATCTGATGACTTTCGTCATTGATTCTTGACTCAAGTTCTTTGTCTGCTTTTTTAGCATCCTTTATAACTTCCTGAGCCTTTTCTTCGATACTGATTATCTTCATAATCAAATCTTCCACTTAAGTTCCCTCCTTAACTTTAAGAGATTAATTCTTTAAACTTTGGAGCGGTGCCGGAATACGTCCTCCTCTGTTAATAAATTCAGCACTTGAATATTTCTTAACAGGCATTACAGGTCCTGTACCCAACAGTCCTCCGAACTCTACAACATCTCCTTCCACCATTCCGGGGGCAGGTATTACCCTGACAGCGGTGGTCTTTGTATTCACCATACCTATCGCCGCTTCATCTGCAATAATAGCAGAAATTGTTTCAGCGGATGTGTCGCCCGGTATAACTATCATATCAAGTCCCACCGAACATACACAGGTCATAGCTTCAAGTTTTTCTAAAGTAAGAACACCGTCCTTTGCCGCAGCAATCATACCGGCATCCTCACTTACGGGGATAAATGCACCTGAAAGTCCGCCTACATATCCCGACGCCATTATGCCGCCTTTTTTAACTGCATCGTTAAGCAATGCAAGAGCGGCAGTAGTGCCGTGTGTACCGCACATTTCAAGACCCATTTCCTCTAATATATATGCAACACTGTCACCAACTGCTGGAGTCGGTGCCAATGATAAATCGACAATTCCAAACGGCACGTTAAGACGCTTTGACGCCTCCTGTGCCACAAGCTGTCCCATTCTTGTAATCTTAAAGGCAGTCTTTTTTATTGTTTCTGCAACAACACCAAAATCCTCACCCTTTACCTTTTCCAAGGCACATTTTACAACTCCCGGTCCGCTGACGCCGACGTTTATTACACATTCGCCTTCGCCTTCACCTAAAAATGCACCTGCCATAAACGGATTATCCTCAACTGCGTTACAAAATACAACGAGCTTTGCACAGGCAAACCCTTGAGTATCTACTGTTAGCTCAGCTGCCTTTTTTATAACCTGTCCCATTTGCTTTACAGCGTCCATATTTATACCGGCTCTCGTTGAACCTACGTTGACGCTCGAACATACTAAATCAGTTGAAGCAAGAGCCTCAGGTATAGACTCTATAAGTATTCTTTCACCTTTAGTATAGTCCTTATGCACAAGGGCAGTATATCCGCCGATAAAATTTACACCTGTTGTTTTTGCAGCTCTGTCAAGAGTTTTTGCTATTTTAACACACTTTTCAACAGTAGGTTCTTCAAGTGCATCTACAAGAGTAGCAATAGGTGTAACTGAAATTCGCTTATTTATAATCGGGATACCGAATTGTGCTTCAATATCCTCACCTGTTTTTACAAGGTTCTTTGCATAGGTTGTTATTTTGTTATAAACCTTTTCACATACTGTATCAATATCAGGACCTGCACAGCTTTTTAAGGAAATACCCATCGTTATTGTTCTTATATCAAGGTTTTCCTCGTCAATCATTTTTATTGTTTCTATTACTTCAAAGGGATTAATCATTTATCTGTCCCTCCATTTTATATTCTGTGCATTGAGGTAAAAATTTCCTCACGCTGCATGTGAATTGAAAGTCCCATTTCTTCACCAGTCTTTTCAAGCATTTGTGAAAGTTCCTTGAATGAAACTTTGTCACTTTCCATATTTACAAGCATAATCATTGTAAACATATCCTGCATTATTGTTTGAGATATATCAAGAATATTTACATCGTTTTCAAAAAGGATATTGCTTACTTTGGCAATTATACCTTTCTGATCTTTTCCGATAACTGTAACAACTGCTTTCATAATTTGTAATTCCTTTCTCTAATTAGCTTTCCTCTGTCTAAGTGCCTCATACATAAGCACACCTGCTGCAACAGACGCATTAAGTGAATTAATGTCCCCGCCCATAGGTATACTTGCAATAAAATCACACTTTTCACGTACAAGACGGCTTATTCCTTCACCTTCACTGCCTATAACAAGTCCCAATGCACCCTTTAAATCAACTTTGTACATTTCTTCGCCGTCCATATCCGCACCGGCAATCCATAACCCCTTTTCTTTAAGGTCATCGATAGTTTTAGAAATGTTAGTAACCTTTGCAACAGGTGTATATTCAACTGCACCTGCTGAAGTTTTGGCAACAATGCTGTTAAGACCTGCTGAATTTCTTTTCGGTATAATTACACCGTGTGCACCTACACAGTTTGCAGTTCTTATAATAGCTCCTAAATTATGCGGGTCAGTTATTCTGTCACATATAATAACAAATGGAGCTTCATTTTTTTCAGCTGCTCTGTCCAATATATCACTAACTGTCGCATATTCGTATGCACTTACGTACGCAATAATGCCCTGGTGATTTTCACCCTCAGCTACCATATCAAGCTTGCTTCTGTCAACCTCTTGTATTATAATGCCGGCCGACTTTGCTTTTTTTATTATAGGAATTACAGAACCTTCATACTTACCTTTTTTTATAAGTATTTTATCTATACTGCGGCCAGATCGTATAGCTTCCATAACAGGGTTTCTGCCTATGATTTTATCTTCCATGTACTTTTTCTCCCATAAAATATAGCACAAACCACAAGGTCATTGCAACCAAAGATACATATACTCTACAGCCGCCACTCCCTTGTGGTTCTTTCGATTTATTCTCGTTTGATTAATTATTTAAGCATAAACTTGTCATGTATAGCTACGACAGCTGCTTCTGCGTCTTTTCTGTCAACAAGAACTGAAATCTTAATTTCTGAAGTAGCAATCATGCTGATGTTGATATGAGCATCATAAAGAGCTTCAAACATCTTAGCTGCAACACCTGCATTGTTTACCATACCTGCACCTACAATAGATACCTTTGAAACATCTTTAGTCCACTTGATTTCGTCTGCCTTTATAATAGCAGCATTTTCCTCAAGAAGGTCAAGTGCCGGCTGAAGATCCTCCTCTGTTACTGTGAAGCTAATGTCCTTCTTGCTTCCGTTACCTATTGACTGAATTATAAGGTCAACACTTATTCCATGCTTAGCAAGCATGCTAAATACTGTAAACGCCTTACCCGGAGTATCCTCCACGCCGCAAAGAGCAATTCTTGCAACGTCATTATCTCTTGTTACACCTCTTACGAGCATCTTTTCCACTTGTTCTACCTCCTTAACATAAGTACCCTCGTTATTATTCAAGCTTGATCTTACTGATAGCTTAACATTATATTTCTTTGCCATTTCAACACTTCTGTTGTGAAGTACATTTGCACCTAATGATGCAAGCTCAAGCATTTCATCATAAGAAATGTCATCAAGCTTATATGCGTTTTTAACGAATCTTGGGTCAGCGGTGTAAACACCGTCAACGTCTGTGTATATTTCACATACATCAGCATGAAGTGCTGCTGCAAGTGCAACTGCTGAAGTGTCACTTCCTCCACGTCCCAATGTTGTTATATCATCATACTTGTTTATACCCTGGAATCCGGCAACTATAACTATTCTCTTTCTGTCAAGCTCAGCTTGAAGTCTTTCAGTGTCGATAGTCTTAATTCTTGCAGCTCCGTATTTTGTATCTGTCTTCATACCTGCCTGCCAGCCTGTAAGAGAAATTACAGGACAGCCAAGCTTTTCAATAGCCATTGCAAGAAGTGAAATTGAAATCTGTTCTCCTGTTGAAAGAAGCATATCCATTTCACGTTTTGAAGCATTAGGATTAATTTCCTTAGCCTTTTCTATCAAATCATCTGTTGTATCACCCTGTGCCGATACGGCAACAACAACATTATTTCCTGCCTTATACGCATCAGTAATACGTCTTGCAACGTTCATTACTCTCTCCGCGTCCTTAACGGAAGTACCGCCGTACTTTTGAACAATAAGACCCATTTTTGTTTCCTTCCTTTTCTGTTATATCTCTGACACCACCGCACCGACATTGTCGATAGATAATATCATACATTTCCATTTAAGCATATTTTCTTCAAAATATTTCTGCATTCCTGCTGCAAATTTTTCATAATCATGGTCAAGTATTGAAAGAATTGTCGGTCCCGAACCACTTAAATATGTTGCATTCGAGCCCAAAGAATATGTTTTTTCAAATATTTCGTCCATATTCTCAACATAACTCTTTCTATACTGCTGATGAAGTACATCTTTGACTCCAATCCTCAAGGCTTCCATATCACCTGTAATCATAGCAGCCTGGAACATTGATGCATGCCCCACATTAAAAACAGCATCTTTAAAATCTACCTGTGAAGGCAGAACACCTCTTGATTTCTTTGTCGCAACGAAGAAATCAGGTATTATAACTGCAAATTTAATGTGACTTTTTAGTTTTGTACTTTTTATAATCGTTCTGTCACCCTCTGTAAGCGAAACACAAAAGCCTCCAAATAATGCCGGACCAACGTTATCCGGATGTCCTTCCATCTTAGCCGCAAGATGAATTATCTCTTGATACGTAAGCTGTCTGCCGGAAATTATGTTCGCCGCCAGCATACCGCCTATTATACAGGCACTTGAACTTCCAA
This sequence comes from uncultured Clostridia bacterium, assembly GCA_944390495.1. GTDB lineage: Bacteria > Bacillota > Clostridia > UBA1381 > UBA1381 > Hominilimicola. The sequence goes on along the minus strand of CALXQE010000108.1, from coordinate 41,440 downwards.
GCCCCCTGGTCATAGGAATATTGCTGCTTTGAGTTATTCTGTATCCCTTCGGTGTATAGTTTACATAATTAAATATCTCGTTCATTGCTCGATAAATTAAATTATTACTATCACCCGGTACAAAACTTTGTTTATCATGATTTATAATCTCAAGCCCTTTTGGTATTTCCTCAACGGTAATACGGTTATAAAGCCCCACTGCTATACCCAATGTATCAAATCCTGCACCCATATTTGCACTTGTAGCAGGTACTCTTAATTTTATCATTAGTCTAACACTCTTATATTTGCGACAACATCTGTAAGTTTTGACATTTTTTCCTCAGCCTCAGCCTGTGTAAGCGGCTGCGTTACAAATGCAGACTCATTATCAACTATGTTGTCAACAAATTCACATTTTCCAAATATTTTCATTACGTTTTCAGCCAAGTCAGATGTTCTGATAAAGTATGAGAACTTCTTGCTGCTTTTATCCGCCATAACATTTTTTTCTGTCTTTTCCCAGAATATCTTTTTACTTCTTTCATTGTGCTTAACAGCATCAACTATATCCGCAACAACAGCACTTGCAGTAGGAAGCTTACCTGCTCCCTTACCGTAAAACATTACGTCACCGACACAGTCGCCTGTAACCATTATAGCATTGAAAACACCGTCAACACTTGAAAGAGGATTATCATTTTTTATTATCATTGGTGATACTATTGAATAAATCTTTCCGTCTTCACCAAACTGAGCATAGCCTATAAGTTTTATAGCCGAATCCATTGCAGCTGCATATTTTACATCATTTAAAGTAATATTTGTGATACCTTCTGTTTCAATATCATTGTAATCAACCATCTTACCTGATGCAAGAGATGCCAAAATCGCTATCTTTCTGCATGCATCGTGACCTTCTACGTCAGCGGCAGGATTTCTCTCGGCAAAACCTTTATCCTGAGCATCTTTTAGTGCTGCTTCAAAAGTTTCGCCCTTTGTTATCATCTTGTCTAAGATGTAGTTTGTTGTACCGTTTAAAATACCGGCAATTTTAAGTATATTATTAGCTGTGAGACACTGATGCATAGGTCTTATAATCGGTATGCCGCCGCCTACACTCGCCTCAAAGAAATAGTTTACATTTTTCCCTCGAGCAATCTCCAAAAGCTCTGTCCCGTATGTGGCAACAAGCTCCTTGTTAGACGTTACAACACTTTTTCCCGATTCAAGAAGGCTTTTTGTAAATTCATACGCCGGATGAAGTCCGCCCATAACTTCCGCTACAACACTTACTTCATCGTCATTTAAAATGTCGTTAAAATCCTTTGTAAAAAGCTCTTTTTCGGGATGGTCGTCGAAATCGCGAATATCGAGAATATATTTCATTTCTACCTTCTCGCCGTTCGCACTGCGGCTGAGCCTATCGGCATTTGCCTTTATGATGTCATATACACCGCTTCCGACAGTACCGTAGCCCATTACTGCAACCTTTGCCATTCTTCTGCCTCCCCTATCTTTTTCTTATTTATTGTTTGACACATTATAGTTTACCTATAATAGTATATGTTACCATATCAAATTAACAAAGTCAATATTCTCAAATGCCGAATATGTTACTCTTAACAAAAACACTTTTGTATAAAATAACCTTAACAAAAAATTTAAAATATCTTTTTAACTTATTACATTTCTTTTATATATTTATCAGCAAGACTTATACATTTTCCTCCTGCAACAATTATATGGTCAATAAGTTTTATACCGCCCATTGAAAGAACCTTATTTATCATTTGTGTAGTCATAATATCTGCCTGTGATGGTTTTAATATACCGCTGGGATGATTATGTGCCAAAACAACATAAGTTGCATCGCACTTTACTGCAATCCTTAGTATTCTTGTCATATCTACATCAAGACTTTCAAAAGTACCTTCAAAAACACATTCTTTATAAATTATTTTATTTTTCGAGTCTAAACATATCATATATAGATTTTCCCGTTTCATGCCGTCGAACAAATCGAGGAAATATTCCTGTGCAGTGTCACCGTCAAGTACAAAAGCATCATCACTGTATCTCATCTTATTATAATACTTCACGAACTCACCAAGCATACATATATAATCTGCCGTTTTATTACCAACCTTTGATATAGATATCAGCTGTTCTCTCGACGCATGGAACACATCATTAAAGCTTCCGCACGAATCAATAATATTATGGGCTGTTTCGTTTGTATCTGCAACAGGTATCGCATAAAACAGCAGGTATTCAAGAACTTTATGCGGTTCCCAATTTTTAAATCCACCGTTTTTAAACTCTCTTCTCATTCTTTCTCTGTGTCCTGTATGTACATTATCCTTCAAATATTATCACCACCACACATTTTTTATAATTATACTCTATTAAAATATACTTTGTCTACAATTTAAGACAATTTTATTGTTTATATGATAAATTAAGACATAAAAAATACGGGCAAAACCATAAGATTTTGTCCGTATCATATAATCAATATTCAAATTAGTGAGCAATAGCAAGCTCTGTATCTTTATCAAAGATATGAAGCTTATTTGTTTCAAATGCAACCTTGATTGTATCATCAATCTTAGCTGTTGAACGCTGGTTAACTCTTGCTGTGAACTGTTCACCTGCAACTTCAAGATATAAGTATGTTTCAGCACCCATCATTTCTGTTACTTCTACGTATGCGTTACATACAGCTTCAGGTCTGCTTGAAATGAATGCTTCATCGTCATGAATGTCTTCAGGTCTGATACCCAAAATAACTTCCTTGCCTATGTATGCTTCAACTTCAGCTGTAACCTTACCTTCAGGGATCTTAATCTTGTTTCCGCCGAATTCTGCATACACACCATCACTTGCCTTTGAAAGCTTTGCTGTTACAAAGTTCATCTGAGGTGAACCGATAAATCCTGCAACGAATACATTAACAGGCTTTGTGTATAGATTTGCAGGTGTATCAACTTGCTGTACAACACCGTCCTTCATAACAACGATTCTTGTACCCATTGTCATAGCTTCTGTCTGGTCATGAGTAACGTACATAAATGTTGTCTGAAGTTTATTGTGAAGTTTCTTAATTTCAGTTCTCATCGCAACTCTTAGCTTTGCATCAAGGTTAGAAAGCGGTTCGTCCATCAAGAATACTTTAGGATTACGAACTATCGCACGACCCATAGCAACACGCTGTCTTTGACCACCTGAAAGAGCCTTAGGCTTTCTGTCAAGAAGATGTTCTATATCAAGAATTTTTGCTGCTTCTGTTACACGCTTCTTAATTTCATCTTTAGGAGTCTTTCTAAGCTTTAAGCCGAATGCCATGTTTTCAAATACTGTCATGTGTGGGTATAGAGCGTAGTTCTGGAAAACCATCGCAATATCTCTATCCTTCGGTGCTACATCATTTACAAGACGGCCTCCGATATAAAGTTCACCTTCTGAAATTTCTTCAAGACCTGCAACCATTCTTAGAGTAGTTGACTTACCACATCCTGAAGGACCTACAAGGATGATAAATTCCTTATCTTCAATATCAAGAGTAAAGTCACTAACAGCTGTAACTCCTCCTGCGTATCTCTTGTAAATGTGTTTTAATTGTAAATCTGCCATATTTGCGATCCCCTCTCGTATATAAATATTTAAGAAAAAAATAACTTTTATCTTTTTCCAATATAAAGTGCATCATTTTTAACACTTAATTAACTAAATATATGATAACACATTTAAACCAAATTCGGTAGTCATATAATTAACAAAAAAACTTTTTATTCTTTAGTAAAAATAACTAAACATATTCCAACACTCACAAAAATACGGCGTTTTACCGCCGTATTTTTGACACACTCTGAATATTATGTATAATTATTCATTATTTTTAGCATTTTCTATTATTTTTTCAGCCACATTATTAGGAGCCTGTTCATAACGTGTAAACTCAAATGTAAACACGCCTCTTCCCTGACTCATTGAACGCAAGTCTGTTGCATACTTAAACATTTCAGACATAGGTACTTCGGCTTCAACCATGTTAAGACCTTCTTTATCACTTTCACCCATACCCATAATCTGACCACGTCTTTTATTTATGTCACCTATAACATCACCCATAATATTTTCAGGAATGTACACTTTCAAATAACCAATAGGTTCAAGAAGTACAGGTTTTGCCTGTTTTAATCCTTCTTTATATGCGATAGACGCCGCCGTCTTAAATGCCATTTCGGAAGAATCAACAGGGTGGTAAGAACCGTCAAGCAATGTAGCCTTCAAATTTACAACAGGATAACCTGCAAGCACACCCTTTTGGCACGAATCACGAAGTCCCTTTTCAACCGCCGGGAAGTAATTTTTAGGTACGGCACCGCCGAATACTTTTTCTTCAAAAACCATATCCTCGGAAATACCGGGCTCAAATTCAATTTTAACGTGTCCGTATTGACCGTGACCGCCTGACTGTTTCTTGTGTTTACCTTCAACAGTTGCCTTGCCTGTAATAGTTTCACGATAAGGTACAATCGGTTCTTCAAGTACAACATTAATTCCGTATTTATTCTTTAGCTTGCTTACTATAACATCAATATGCTGTTCTCCCTGACCGTTTATAAGAGTCTGCTTTGTTTCTGTATTGTTTGTAACTGTAAATGTAGGATCTTCATCCATAAGTTTTGTAAGACCGCTTATAATCTTTTCTTCGTCACCCTTAGCCTGTGGCTTTACTGCCATTGAAAGTACAGGTGCCGGGAATTCAATACCTGTAAGAATTATATTTTTACCCTTTTCACAAAGTGTATCACCTGTTTTTGTTGCCTCAAGTTTTGCAGTTGCACCTATATCACCGGCTTTAATTGACTTTGTTTCAATTTGTTTTTTGCCGCAAAGGTTAAATAATTTTCCTATCTTTTCATTTACATCTCTGTTAGGATTATATAGCACACTGTCAGCCTTAACTTCTCCCGAATAAACTCTAAACAATGACATCTTACCAACATACGGGTCAGCTATTGTCTTAAATACAACTGCCGCTGTTGTTTCTTCCTCAGACTGCACCAATTCTATCGGTTCACCGGTGTCTGCCACTCTTGCAATTTCCTCTATTTCAGACGGTGCAGGAAGGTACTTACCCATACCGTCCATAAGGCTTCGTACACCGATATTATCCTGACCGCTTCCGCAATAAACAGGATATATACTTCCGTCCTTTACACCTTTTCTTATAGCCTGTTTAATTTCGTCAAATGTAAACTCCTCACCGTTTAGGTACTTTAAAAGTAACTCTTCATCAGTTTCCGCAACAGCCTCCATAATCATTTCACGAAGGGGTGCAACTATTTCTTCCATACCCTCCGGAACGGGAATATCAATTCTGTCCTGTCCCTCATAACGTCTTGCCGTCATGTCAACAACATCCACAAATCCCTTAAATTCATCATTTTCTCTTATCGGATATACAAAAGGTGTTATGGATTTTCCGAACACTTCCTTCATCTGCTCAAGTGTTTTTTGATAATCTGCCCTGTCGTCGTCTATTTTGTTTACAAAGAACATCGTAGGTACACCTCTCTGCTTTGCATACTTAAATACATTCTCTGTACCTACACTTACGCCACTTCTACCGCTTAGAACTACAAGAGCAGAATCGACAGCTCTTATACCCTCCTTAACGCCTCCGACAAAATCAAAAAATCCCGGTGTATCTATAATATTATATTTCATATCTTTCCACTCAACCGCTGCTATGGCTGTGGAAATACTGAATTGTCTTTTTATTTCCTCGCCGTCAAAGTCGGTAACAGTGTTTCCGTCGGCAACCTTTCCCATTCTGTCTATCATTTTTGCATTGTAAAGCATTGCCTCTGTAAGAGTTGTCTTACCGCACTTACCATGTCCCATGACGGCGATATTTCGTATTGCGTCCATTGCGTATGTTTTCATATAACATAACCTCCCATTTATTTTTAGTCCGTTCTGATATTCCAAAATCACAAAGGATTTCAGCATATTAAATATATACCACTGTTTAATAAATAACTAACATTAAATCTATCGTCATTTTACAAAAAATACTGTTTTGATTTTTGTGCATATTGTCAGATGTATTTTTTGCACTTGTATCATACCTTAAAATATACACAACATATTGTATTTTTTTCTTTTATTTACTTGAAAAAGGAAAAAAAAAGGTATATAATAGATGAGGTATTAATCCAAAAAGAGAAAAAAGGAGTTTTGCAAATGAGTACATTTACAGATGCGCTTAAAGAAAGAGCAAAAAAAGATATTAAAACCATAGTGCTTGCAGAAGGTGAAGAACTTAGAACACTAAAAGCAGCTGATATGGTTAAAAAAGAAGGCTTTGCGAAGTTGATTCTTGTTGGTAACCCTGACAAGATTAAGGCAACTGCCGCTAACGAAGGCCTTGATATTGAGGGAATAGAAATAATCGACAGCGAAAACAGCGATAAAAACGAAGAATACGCAAATGTATTCTATGAACTTAGAAAAAATAAGGGTGTAACTCCTGAGCAGGCTGCTGAAACAATCAAAGACCCATCATATTTTGCAGTAATGATGGTTAAGCAAGGCGATGCAGACGGTATGGTTTCAGGTGCTGTTCACTCATCAGCAGATACAATTCGTCCGTCACTTCAAATTCTAAAGACTGCACCTGGTACAAAGCTTGTATCAGCATTCTTTATCATGAACGTACCTGATTGTGAATATGGTAATAATGGTACATTCATATTCGGTGACTGCGGACTTAACCAAGATCCAACAGCTGACGAAGTTAGTGAAATCGCTATTTCTTCAGCCGCTTCATATAAGCAGCTAATAGGCGACGAACCAAGAGTTGCAATGCTTTCATATTCTACATACGGCAGTGCTAAAAACCCTCTTGTTGACAAAATGCAGGAAGCTACAAGACTTGCTAAGGAAAAAGCTCCTGAATTAAAACTTGACGGAGAACTTCAGCTTGATGCTGCAATAGTTGACAGTGTTGCAAAATCAAAGGCTCCGGGTTCTGATGTTGCCGGAAGTGCAAATGTACTTATATTCCCTAATCTTGATGCAGGTAATATCGGTTACAAACTTACTCAAAGACTTGCTAAGGCTGAAGCTTACGGTCCTATTCTTCAAGGTATTGCTAAGCCTGTAAACGATTTGTCAAGAGGATGTTCTGCTGAAGATATAGCAGGTGTTGTTGCTATTACTGCTATCCAGGCACAGGGTTAATTAAATATAGAAAGGATTTACAGATATGAAAATATTGGTTATAAATGCCGGAAGTTCTTCACTTAAATATCAGCTTATTGATATGGACAATGAACAGGTTTTGGCAAAGGGACTTTGCGAAAGAATAGGTATCGACGGTTCAAACTTACAGCATACAAATGTTGTAAAGGGTGAAAAGACAAAAATTGAAAAGCCTATGAAGGATCACGGTGATGCTATACAAATGGTAATCGACGCTCTTGTTGATGAAAACATAGGTGTTATTAAGTCAATGGACGAAATCGGTGCAGTAGGTCACAGAGTTGTTCACGGTGCTGAAGAATTTGCAGATTCATGTATGATTACAGAGGCTGTTATGAAGGCTCTTGAAAAGTGTACACCGCTTGCTCCGCTTCACAACCCACCGAACATTATCGGTATTAAGGCTTGTCAAAAGATTATGCCTAACACTCCTATGGTTGGCGTGTTTGACACAGCTTTCCATCAGACAATGCCTCCTAAGGCATTTATGTATGCTCTTCCTTATGAGTATTATGAAAAGGATAGAATCAGAAAGTACGGTTTCCACGGTACAAGCCACAAGTACGTTTCACAAAAAGCTGCAGAATTCCTTGGAAAACCTGCATCAGAACTTAAAATTGTTACTTGCCACCTTGGTAACGGTTCATCAATTTCAGCTGTTGACGGCGGTAAGTGCGTAGATACATCAATGGGCTTCACTCCACTTGACGGTGTACCTATGGGTACAAGAACAGGTTCTATGGACCCGGCTGTTGTTACATACCTTATAAACCAAAAAGGCATGAGTGCAAAAGATGTTGACGCTATGATGAATAAAGAAAGCGGCGTTTCAGGCGTTTCAGGTGTTTCATCAGACTTTAGAGATTTATCAGCAGCTGCTGCTGAAGGTAACAAGAGAGCTCAGCTTGCCCTTGATATGTTTACATATCAGGTTAAAAAGGATATTGGTGCTTATGCCGCTGCTATGGGCGGAGTTGACGCTGTTGTATTTACAGCAGGTGTCGGCGAAAACGATGCAGCTACAAGAGCAGCTATCGTAGACGGTCTTGACTTTATGGGCATTAAGATTGACGATAGCAAAAACAACACAAGAGGTACTGTTGATATTTCAGCAGATGACGCTAAAGTTAAGACTCTTGTTATTCCTACAAACGAAGAACTTATGATTGCTATCGACACAAAGAGATTAGTTGAAGGCAAATAATTAAAACAGCATATAATTTTAAAGACAGAGAACTTTGTTTCTCTGTCTTTTTTATCAAAAAAGGACAGCCGACGCTGTCCTTTAGTTATTTTACTCTGTTACCGTCTATAAATACCATTTCACATTCACTGTCAAAACGTGTAGGTAAATCTGTAAATACCGCAATATCGGCATCTTTTCCCTCTTTCAAACTACCTACTCTATCTTCTATACGGCAGTTTTTAGCCGCAGTTATAGTTACTGCCTCCAATGCTTTTTTCTCGTCCATACCGTGTTTTACCGCCATAACTGCACAAAGGGGCAAATTCCCTATTGTTATTTCAGGGTGGTCTGTAATAATTGCCACATCTATTCCTCTGTCGGATAAATTTTTATATGTAGCAAATGTTAAATTTTTAAGTTCAGGTTTACTCCTGTCTGACAAAGTCGGTCCAAGCATTACAGGTACCTTTTCACGTTCAAGAACACTTGATACTGCATCACCGTCTGAACAGTGCTCAATAGTAACATCAATATCAAATTCTTTTTTAAGTCTTAATGCACTGCAAATATCATCTGCCCTGTGTGCATGTATTTTTACCGGTATTTCTTTTTTCAATACAGGAATCATAGCCTCAAGTTTCATATCAAATTCCGGCTTATCGTTATTATCACTGTCGTCTTCCCACTCATCAAGCTGCTGCATATAATTTTGCGACTTTATTAAAAGTTCTCGTATAAGTGCCATTGTACCCATACGTGTAACAGGTGCTTCATCTTTTTCATTATATACACATTTTGGATTTTCACCAAGTGCAAATTTCATTGCCGCCGGTGATTTCACTATCATATCATCTATACAGATACCGGCTGTTTTAACTGCCGCAAACTGTCCGCCCACCGGATTTGCACTGCCCGGTCCTGTAACAACAGTTGTAACACCTGCTTCCCTTGCCTCACTAAAGCCACGGTCAAATGGGTTTATCCCATCTATTGCTCGAAGGTGCGGAGTTATAGGGTCGCTGTCCTCATTTCCATCATCACCTTCAAAGCCCAAAGAGTCCTCAAACATTCCCACATGACAATGTGCATCAATAAGTCCGGGCATAACGATTTTACCGTTTACATCAATAACTTCATCTGCCTCAAAGTTTGATTCCTCTCCTACATATAATATCTTATCATCAAATAATACACTGCCATTTTCAAATACATCACCTGACATTGTATATATTTTTGCATTCTTTATAAGTGTCTTTTTCATATTCGACCTTTCGTATTAATATTTATATACTTTTTATACCCAATTCATTTACGTAATTTACAGCACTTGTCGCTGCAACAGCACCGTCTGCCGCAGCTGTAATAACCTGTCTTAAAGGCGATACTCTTACGTCACCTGCCGCAAAAATACCTTTAACGTTTGTCGCCAAGTACATATCGGTTTTTATAAAATTATTCGGACAACATTCCACACCACATGATTTTGCCAATTCTGATGACGGTTTAATACCTATTGCCACGATAGCACCCTGAACACTTAAAATATTCTTTTCATCTGTTACTGTATTTTTTACAGTAACACTTTCAAGCATTGAAGTACCGTTAAATTTATCAACTACACTGTCTGTAAGTATTTTTATTTTACCGTTTCGCTTTACATTTTCCACCAAAGTTGCAGCGGCTCTAAACTTTTTGCTCCTGTTTATCAAATATACATTTTTGCAAAATCCGGCAAGATATAATGCGTCCTCCATGGCTGTGTTTCCGCCGCCTATTACACATACATCCTTATCCCTAAAAAATGCACCGTCACAGGTTGCACAATATGACACACCTGCTCCTGTAAGCATTTCTTCACCCTCTGCACCAAGCTTTTTAGGTATTGCTCCTGTGGCAAATATTATTGACTTTGTAACGTATTTATTTCGTCTTGTGTGAATAACCTTTACATCGTATTCACTGTTTTCAATAGACTTTACATTTTCACTTGCAAAGGTAACATCAAACTTTTCAGCGTGTTTTCTTATAGACTCCGCAAGCTGTTCTCCTGTGGGATTATCACTAAATCCCGGATAATTATCTATCTCATTTGTATTAAGCACCTGTCCGCCGCTTGCAAGTTTTTCTATAACAACCGTTTTCATACCTCCCCTTGCAGCATATATCGCAGCAGACAATCCTGCCGGTCCTGCACCAATTATAGCAACATCATACATCTTTCCCCGCCTCCTGTTCATTTACATACGCTTCAATAATATATCTCGGACGTCTTTTAACCTCTTTGTAAAGTTTACCTATATATTCTCCGATAAGTCCAACCGAAAGAAGCTGAACACCGCCTATAAACCATATTGACATCATAAGGGACGCCCATCCTGCATCTGTATGCCCCATAATTTTTTGAACCAATGCGTATATAGCCATGATAACCGCAATAACACACACTATCGCACCAAAAGCTGAAATCACACGAATTGGGCTTATACTAAATGATGTAATACCGTCAAAGGCAAAGGAAATCATCTTTTTTAATGGATATTTTGACTCACCTGCAAATCTCTCATTTCTGTCATAATACACACAATCTGAGCGATAACCAACAAGAGGTACCATTCCCCTTAAAAACAAATTTCTCTCAGGGAACTGAGAAAGTCCCTCAAGTGCACGTCTGCTCATTAATCTGTAATCAGCATGGTTAAATACTATATTAACCCCCATCATCTCCATTATTCTGTAAAATCCTACTGCCGTTGTACGTTTAAAGAATGTGTCCGTTTCACGCTTATTTCTTACCCCGTAAACAACATCATATCCGTCCTTAAACTTTTTAATCATATCAGGGATTACATTTATGTCGTCCTGCAAGTCTGCATCAATAGAAATTGCACAGTCGCAATCATCTTTAACAGTCATAAGTCCGCCTAACAGTGCATTTTGATGACCTGCGTTTCTTGCAAGCTTTATTCCTGCAATTTCCTTATGCTCCTTTGTAAGTTCATCTATAATAGTCCATGTTTTATCCTTTGAACCGTCGTCAACAAATACTATTCTGCTCTTTTCATTTATAAGCTCCTCAGACTTCATTTTTCCGAAAAGCTCAAGCATTCTCTTAGATGTTTCATGCAGTACCGCTTCTTCATTATAGCAAGGTACAACAACATATAAATTAACACCCTTGTTCATGATACTATCTCCTCTGTAATTTAATAATACAGTAATTATACAACATTTATGTACTTTTAACAAGCTTATTTTGATATTTTATTGAATACAGTCAATTTAGATGATATAATTATATATGTGAAAGGAATGAATAATTTGAAACGTTTACTTATAACTTTACTGCCTCCTGCCACTGTTTTTATAATATTTTTAATGAAAGATTTTATATATTCAATCATTAATATACTACCACAGTGTCAATTTCATAAAATAACAGGACTTCTTTGTCCCGGCTGCGGAAATACCCGTGCATTAAAATCACTTTTATCCTTAAATATTATAGATGCACTTAGATATAATATAACATTACCCATTATAATTGCCGCACTTATTTTATTTTATCTCCAGTCTGTTATATCAATATGGCACGGGCCGGTCATACTTTTTCCCAGAAAAATAAGTGTATACATTGTACTTTGCATATTCCTTATTTTTTATTTTATAATACGAAATTTTATCAATTTCATGCCATAAAAAAAGCCGGCGTTTTTTGCCGGCATTTTTTGTTATGTCCAAGGATAATATTCCATGTATTCAAAAAAATTTGTACTGATACTAAGCACTATACTTAAAATTATAAACAAAATAGAAAGACCTATTGCAACAGCCGAAAAGATTATACCTAATTTTGCGTACATGCTTTTTCCTGAGGTGTTGATTGATGATATACCAAAAACAAGCCCCAATATTCCAAGTACCGTAGGAACAAACGCCGCACAACAGGTACATATTACTGATATTGACAAAGCTACAATTCCAAGTACAAATGATGCAGTTGCAAACTTGTCGTTATTTCCGTTATTGTTTATATTATTTTGTCCGTAATTATTATATCCACCGTTAAATTGATTTACATCATATTGGTTGTTTTGTGTATGCTGTTCTTCTTTTGGAATATTATTGTCCGGATTTTCTTCAATGTTATTATTTATATTTTCATCCATCTAAAACACCCCCATAAATATTTTTATGTTTTAATTTTACCATTATATCAAAATTAAGTCAATAATTTCAGATAATATTATTAAGTTTATTTTACAATATAATTTAATGTTGTAAAAATATATTTATGTATGATATAATATAAAAAATATTAAATACCGGAGGCGATAGACATGTATAAACTTCCATTTTCACAGTTAAAAACAGCTGCAAAATATAATCTTACGGGAAACTATTGGCCATCATTTGGTATGTGCCTTATTGTCATGGCTGTATCATATGTTCTGTCTTCTGTTATTTCTTTCTTTGTGGCATTTATGTTGCCGGCATCAAGCCTGACAAGCTACATTATATCAGGAAATTTACCCAATCAAGGCTTAACAGATTATATGACAATAGCCTCATGGTCAATTAATGTACTTTTAACAGTCGTATCATCTATCCTTGTACTTACACCATTTTATATAGGGCTTTATAAATATTTTATTAATCAACAGACTGGCAGACAAAACATAAACGATATTGTACATGTGTTTAAAGCCAACTACAAAAATGTAGTATACATAGTATTTATGCAAAATCTGTTTATTTTGCTGTGGTCATTTGTTTTTATAATTCCCGGAATTATAAAATCATATCAATATTGTATGATTGATTACATATTGGCAGAAAATCCCGGAATCGAAAGAAAACGTGCATTTGAACTTTCAAAGGCAATGACTAAAGGAAATAAATTCCGTATTTTTCTTTTCAGTTTATCATTTATCGGATGGATACTTCTGTCATTGCTTACATGCGGAATAGGTTTATTATTCCTTGCTCCGTATATTGAAGCAGCATTTACACAGCTTTATTTTGAACGTAAAAACGAAATTATAGCTACCGGTTTTGCAGCAGAGGATGAATTTATTTATAACGACATACACTAAGTTAGGATACGATCTCTATGGAACATATTAAACTTCTTGATAAATCACGCAATTATGAAGTCATGGATTTATGGCTCCGCACTACAACAAAGGATAATTCCTTTGTTGAGCCTGATTTTTGGCAAACACACTATGACCTTATAAAGAAGCAGTATATAAACGGTAATGATATTTTTGCCTATATGGAAGACGATAAAATTTTAGCCTTTGTATGCGTTTCTGACGATAACAGAATTGCCGGGCTTTTTGTCGATCCTGCATATCAAAATATAGGCATAGGTAAAAAATTAATAGACTTCTTAAAATCTGAATATTCGCTTTTACATATTGAAATATATGCAAAAAACAGAAAAGCACTGTCTTTCTCTACCAAATCAGGTTTTTTAATTGACGGAGCTAAAAGGCATCCATACAATAATGAAGTTATGTACACTATGATATGGCGTGAGTAAAACATATTAATCATACATACACCGCATTTTGAATTTTTATCATACTGCGGTGTATTTTTTTATGTATTATATTGCAAATTTAAACTATTTGTGATAAAATTATAATAGTAAAATTTTGATTGGAGGATTTTTCAATGTTAAAGGAAGATGTATTGAAAAAACTTACTGACTGCGGTCTTGTAGCCGTAGTAAGAGCTAACAATGCTGAAGAAGCTATTAAGATTTCAGATGCTTGTCTTGCAGGCGGATGTACAGGTATTGAACTTACATTTACAGTTCCAGGTGCAGACAAAGTTATCGCAGCATTAGCTGAAAAATATTCAAACGGTGAAATGATGCTTGGTGCAGGTACAGTTCTTGACCCTGAAACAGCAAGAATGGCTATTTTGGCCGGTGCAAACTTTATCGTAAGCCCTGCATTCAATGTTGAAACAGCTAAACTTTGTAACCGTTACAGAGTACCATATATGCCTGGCTGTGCAACAATTACAGAAGTTATAACAGCTATGGAAGCAGGTGCTGATATAATTAAGATATTCCCTGCTGATTTGTACGGTCCTAAGATTATAAAGGACATCAAGGGTCCTCTTCCTCAGGCTCAGATGATGCCGACAGGCGGAGTTGACAAGGATAATGTTGCTGAATGGATTAAAGCAGGTGTTGTAGCAGTTGGTGCAGGTTCTTCACTTACAAAGGGTGCTAAGACAGGCGACTACAACGCAATTACAGAAACAGCTAAAGAATTTATCGCAAACATTAAAGCTGCAAGAGCAGAACTTAACAAATAATTTACATATTAAAGGAGTTATAAACAATGGCAAAAGTAGTTACAATGGGCGAAATCATGCTTAGATTGTCCACACCTAACAATGAAAAGTTTATCCAGGCAGACGAATTTGACGTATGCTACGGCGGCGGAGAGGCTAACGTTGCAGTATCACTTGCAAACTATGGTCATGATGCTGAATTTGTTACAAAGGTTCCTGAAAACCCAATCGGTGAATGTGCAGTTGCAGCACTTCGCAAGATGAATGTAGGTACAAAGAATATCGCAAAGGGCGGAGAAAGACTTGGTATCTACTATCTTGAAACAGGTGCTTCAATGAGAGCTTCAAACGTAGTTTACGACAGGGCTCATTCTTCTATCTCAACAGCAACAGCTGATGATTTTGATTTCGACGCAATTTTTGAAGGTGCTGACTGGTTCCACTTTACAGGTATTACACCTGCTGTTTCAGATGCAGCAGCAGAGCTTACAGAGCTTGCTTGTAAGGCTGCTAAAAAGCACGGCGTTACAGTTTCTTGTGACCTAAACTTTCGAAAGAAGCTTTGGTCATCAGAAAAGGCTCAAAAGGTTATGTCAAACCTAATGCAGTATGTTGACGTTTGTATCGGTAACGAAGAAGATGCTGATAAAGTTCTTGGTTTCAAGCCTGAAAACACAGACGTAACAAGCGGTGAACTTAATCTTGCAGGTTATGAAAGCATCTTTAAGCAGATGGTTGCTAAATTTGACTTTAAGTATGTTATTTCTTCACTTAGAGTTTCAAAGTCAGCTTCAGATAACGGCTGGTCAGCTTGTATCTATTCAAAGGATGACGATGAATTCTATCACTCAAAGGAATACAGAATTCACCCAATCGTTGACCGTGTAGGCGGCGGCGATAGCTTTGCAGGCGGTACAATCTGTGGTTTCCTTGACGGCAAGAACTTCAAAGAAGCACTTGAATTCGGTGTTGCAGCTTCAGCTTTGAAGCACACAATCCCTGGTGACTTTAACCTTGTTTCAAGAGCAGATGTTGAAAATCTTGCAGGCGGCGACGGCAGCGGACGTGTACAAAGATAAGTTTGTTGTTTTAAGGCGGATATTTAATATCCGCCTTTTATTTTTTTCCAAAATTAATTATTTGCAGTCCTTTTTTCTTTGCTCTTTCATAAGTTACGGCAGCCCCACCCCAACTGTGCGTAACATAGCATATTGCATACTTTGAATTATCTACCATATATCTGTTTCGTGCAGGAATAGCAGCTTTAAAATGATATTTTTCTAATTCTTCCGGATATATTATTAGGTCAAAAATATCCTTGTCAAATATATTAAAACTAAGATATGGAATTACTAAAATATTTCTGATATGTGGATATTTACTTTTAAGCTCTTTTACACATCCTGCACATATTCTATCGAATTTACCTTGACCACCATTTAAAAATTCTGTTACACCTTTTTCTACAAGTTCTATGATTGCTCCTTTAATTTGTTCTCTTGATATATCAAAGCATTCCCTATGTCCGATAAAGATAGCTGATGTTTCTAAAGACATAATATCACCTCCTTTGGAGACATTATATCATAAATTTCAACACAAATCATCACTATTAGTTATTTTATCTTCCTTATAGTTTGTGTCTGTTCCTGTTTGGATAAACTATACTAATAGTTAGTTAAATATACCACAGGAGATAATATGATGAATCTTGATACAATAGGTAAAAATATAAGACAATTTAGAAATGGAAAGAAAATGAGCCAGGAGGATTTAGCAGAAAAGGCTGGTTTAAGTTCAAATTATATCGGAATGATTGAACGAGGCGAAAAAGTTCCGTCACTTACAACCTTTATCAATATATTAAACTCACTGGGTGTTTCGGCAGATATGATTTTAACCGATGTTTTGAATACAGGATACACGGTTAAAAATTCCATGCTTAATGAAAAAATTGAAAAGCTCACACCTCAAGACAAAGTGAAAATATACGAAATTATTGACATACTTATAAAAAATTCAAAATAAGTCACGAAAGAATAAAAAAGGAAAACTCATTTTGCTGAGTTTTCCTTATATTTTTCTCATTTTTTATTATACTATTTCAGCACCGCTTTGAATATCATTAAGTGTTGTAATCACAGTAAGTTTATCCTCAAATTCTGCTGATAAAATCATACCGCATGATTCAAGTCCCATCATCTTTCTCGGTTTAAGATTTGCTACAAACAATACATTCTTACCGATAAGTTCTTCAGGTTTATGGAACTTTGCTATACCTGAAAGAATTTGTCTTGTTTCGCTTCCCACCTGCAAAGTAAATCTCAACAATTTTGATGACTTCGGAACTTTCTCACACTCAATTACTTTACCTACACGAATATCAAGCTTTTCAAATTCCTCAAATTCAATATAGTCCTTATAAGGAGCAATTTCAATCTTTTCTTCCTCAGGTTCACCAAATTCTTCCTCAAGCTCTGCCAGTTTCTTTTCTGCATCAATTCTTTGGAACAGCGGCACTGCCTCACCGACTTTACTTCCTGCCTTTGTTTTGCCGAATGTCTTTGTGCTTTCAAAGCTCAAATCATCAGCACCGATTTCCTCTGCAATCTTCTTTGCAGTATCAGGCATATATGAACTTAGAAGCGACGCTATGATTCTTATTGTTTCAACAAGGTTATAAAGAACTGTACCAAGTCTTGGTTTGTCCTCTTCATTCTTTGCAAGTACCCATGGAGCAGTTTCATCTATATACTTGTTAGCTCTGTCAACAACTTTCCATATTTCGTCCATGCTATCCGCAACATGAAGTGTTGACATTTTATTCATTATCTTATCAATAGCACCTGTTGCCACTGCCTTTAAATCATCATCAAATTCACCGCTGACGTCACCGCTTTGAATTTCACCGCTAAAATACTTATTAACCATTGCAACAGTTCTGTTTACAAGGTTTCCAAGTGTATTTGCAAGGTCACTGTTAAATCTGCTTATAAATACATCATAAGTTATAGTACCGTCCTGTGCGAAAGGCATTTCGTGAAGTGAATAATATCTGACTGCATCAACACCGAAATGCTTAACCAAATCCTGTGCGTAAATAACATTACCCCTTGACTTACTCATCTTTTCTTCACCCACAAGCATCCACGGATGACCGAATACCTGTTTCGGAAGCGGTTCGCCTAAAGCCATAAGCATAATAGGCCAGTAAATCGTATGGAATCTTAAAATATCTTTACCGATAATATGCACATCTGCCGGCCAATACTTTTCGTAAAGCTCACCCTTTTCATCAGGTGTGTAACCAAGTGCAGTGATGTAGTTTGAAAGTGCGTCTATCCAAACGTATACAACGTGTCCCTCGTCAAAATCAACAGGTACACCCCATGTAAAGCTTGTTCTTGATACACACAAATCCTGAAGTCCCGGCTTTAGGAAGTTATTAACCATTTCATTTTTACGTGATTCGGGCTGTATAAATTCAGGATGTTCTTCGATGTACTTCATAAGCTTATCCTGATATTTACTCATTTTAAAAAAATAAGCTTCTTCTTTCGCTTTCTTTACTTCTCTGCCGCAGTCAGGACATTTTCCGTCTACAAGCTGTGTCTGTGTCCAGAAAGACTCACACGGAGTACAATACCAGCCTTCATATTCACCTTTGTAAATATCTCCCTGTTCATAAAGCTTTTTAAAAATCTTCTGTACTGCCTTAACATGATAATCATCTGTTGTACGGATAAATTTATCATAGCTGATATTAAGCATATCTGCTATATCTTTAATTTCTCCGGCAATCTTGTCAACGTGTTGCTGTGGAGTAATACCTGCTGCCTCTGCTATTTCCTGAATTTTTTGACCGTGTTCATCAGTACCTGTAAGGAAAAATACATCCTTACCTATAAAACGGTTAAAACGTGCAATGGCATCCGTTAAAATAATTTCATAGGTATTACCTATATGAGGTGTTTTAGACGTATATGCAATCGCCGTTGTAATATAATACTTTTCTTTATTCATTCCAGTCACTCCTAATCAAATTCTTAACAAATTCCTTAAACAACATAAACTGCTCTTTTATGAAGTTATATATATTTTTTAAAATACGAATCGGTGCATCAAATACCCCTGCCTTATAAAAACTTATTATAAGCATAAGTATTATAGGTCCTAAAATCATACCGCCAATGCTAAGCGTTCTATATCCTACATACATTGACATAAGCGTTAAAATAGGATTCATACCTATTCTTGAACTTACAAGTTTAGGTTCTGTAAAGTGACGCATAAGTGCAACAGCGGCATATATAATTATAAGTCCTACGCCGTGCTTTATATCACCATTTAAAAATGATATAAGCGTCCATGGCCATAGTATAAGACCGCTTCCAAAAAACGGTAATGCGTCTAAAAATGCAATACCTAATGCTATTAACAGTGCATAATCAATATCAAGAATACTAAGCCCTATAAACATTATACCAAAGGCTATAAGCATAAGTATTCCCTGTGCACGCAAATATCCGCCTAAATACTTTTTAATCTCCGCTTTGACTATCCTGAGTCGTTCTACGAAACGGTCACTAAACAATTTATATACCGTACTTGTTACGGCTTTGTTTTCCGTTACCATAAAATATGATGACAATATGAATACAACAACACCTATAAACACACTTGGCAAAGCTTTTGCTACACTGCCGGCAGAGTCAACCATAGGTGTTGATTTAGTATTTATAAAGTTAGCCGCCTTGTCGGAAATACTCTCACCGGCTGCCGTTATTGCTTCCTGGATATTCATTGGCAGGTTTTCATAAACTGTCGACCACTTAACTGCAAAATTATGCACACTGGTTTGCAAATTTTCATAAATCGTCGGGAATTGAGTGTAAAGCATTCTCACTTCATCTATAATTTTCCATATCGCAAATGTTAATACTCCGCCCAAAATTCCGACTATCAAAACTATTACAAGTACCGCCGATAATCCACGAGGTATTTTAAGGCGTTTTTGCAAAGTGTCTGCCAGAGGATTTACTGCCATGGAAAAAATATATCCAAGTAAAAACGGCAAAAACAGTTTTACTATAAAGCCAATCAGTTTCAGTATACGAGGCAGAAAAATATATATTGCCACAACTACTACCGCCAAAAGCAGCGTAAAAAGTACAACTTTAATCCAATTCTTTTTAATCTTCATTTTATCATTCCCTTCATCTAACCGAGAATGTATTATTTTTCAAGAAATCTATTCATAAGGGTATAACCCTGTTCAATATATATACCTGTCTTTTTACCGTTTTCTTCTGTATAAGTTAAATCTTTATTTGTATCTGTTTCCTTAGTTGAATCATAGATAATATAAGGAACAGGATCACTTACGTGTGTTTTTAGCTTAATCGGAGTAGGATGGTCAGGAAGTATCATCATTCTGTAATCAATACCTCTCTTTTCAAGCTCATCTTTAAGGAATTTAACAACTTTCTTGTCAATAGTTTCAACAGCAAACTTTTTCTTTTCAGGTGCTCCCTGATGTCCCATTTCGTCAGGTGCCTCCATGTGTACATATACAAAATCACTATCGCCTAAAATTGCATCAAGTGCAGCCTGTGCCTTACCGTCCCAGTTTGTTTCGCAGTTACCTGTAGCACCTTCAACATCTATTGAATTCATACCGGCACATTTTGCTATACCCTTTATAAGGTCAACAGCAGAAATAACGCTTCCTTTTAATCCAAACTTTTCTTCAAAGTTATCAAGCTGAGGTTTTGTACCCTCACCCCACGGCCATATTGATGTTGCAGGATTTTTACCCTCAGATACACGTTTTTTATTTACAGGGTGTTCTCTTAAAATCTTTTCGCTCTTTTTCATCATGTCAAGGAATACATCTGCTCCGTCACCCTTTGGCAAATGATCACCTATCTTTTTATCAGATATATCATGAGGCGGTGTAAGTTCAACATTTGTACTTCCACCGTTCCATACACAAAGATGACGATAGCTTATACCTGGATAGAACTTGATCTTATCAGTATTAAGCTCCTTAGCTACTGCTTCAATAAGCTCCTTTGCTTCCTCTGTTGAAATTTCTCCGGCACTGTAATCAAGCATTGTTTTATCCTCATAATTTTCCTCATCTGAAAGCGTTACAAGGTTTGTTCTAAATGTTACATCATCGTCCTTCATTTCAACACCTATTGATGCTGCCTCAAGTGGTGAACGCCCGCTGTAACATTTTTTAGTATCATAACCCATTACAGAAAGATTTGCCACGTCACTACCCGGTTTCATACCCTCCTGTACTGTTTTAACCATACCCATTTCGCCGTGCTGTGCCATATAGTCTATTGTTGGTTTATCGGCAACCTCTAAAATGGTTTTTCCGTCAAATGCTTCGACAGGATAATCTGCCATACCGTCTCCTAAAATAACTATATACTTCATTATTTATCCTCCTTTATTCTGCATATAATTGCCACCGCACCTCTGCCAACGTGTGTACCTACAATAGCACCAAACTGGCTGTACATAGTAATACAATTATCGCCGTATTTTTCTTCTAAAATAGATACTGCTTTTTGTCCACGTTCTTCGTCAGACTGCACTATCATAAACTGTGGATTTTCACTGTCAAAATCCTCGTCTTCTTCTATTTTTTCAATAAGTTTTTCAACAAGTTTTTTCTTGCCTCTTAACTTATCCATACTTTCCACAAGACCATTCTCAATAGTAAGTATAGGCTTTATATCAAGAAGTGTTCCAACAACTGCCTTTGCCTTATTGATTCTTCCGCCTTTTTCAAGGTATTTTAGCGTATCAACAAGCAAATAACAACGCCATGTATTTATATATCTTTTACACTCACTTATTATTTCCTCAACGCTTTTTCCATCCTGTGCCATCTTTGCAGCATGAACAGCTGTTTGAGCAATATAAAGAGAAAACTTTTCACTATCAACTATATGAATATCAGCATCAGGATTTTCTTCTAATATTTCATCACGCACAAGACACGCAGTATTGTACTGACCGCTTCCCTTTGATGAAATAGCAAAATAAATTACACTTTTATGCTCCTTACTCTCATTTAAAAGGTAATCATACATATCACCGTAAGGTGTTTGTGAAGTTGTAGGAAAACCATCGTAGCTTTCCAGCTTATCAAAAAATTCGTCATTTGTTATATCAACACCGCTGACATAAGTATCTTCTCCAAAGATACTTAAAAATGACATAACGCCTATATTATATTTTTCTGCAATATCCTTTGGCAAATCAGCACTTGTATCAACAACAATTTTAACATCTGTCATAAAAAAACCTCCTTTACCAGGTAAATTTTGTGAGCTGACCGAGATTTTTGAGGTTATCAAATCCCTGCTGTCTTAAAGCCTCATAGACAATTATTGCAACAGAATTTGATAAGTTAAGACTTCTTGCCTCCTCAATCATCGGTATTCTTATACACCGTTCCTCATGCTCATATAAAAGTTCTTCAGGTAATCCTGCATCTTCTCTTCCGAATAAAATATAATCATTATCTTTATATTCTACATCTACATAAGTATGCGGTGCCTTTGTAGTAGCGTAAAAATATCTTCCGCCCTCTGTTTTTTCAAAAAAGTCCTGTAAATTATCATAATATACCACATTTAAAAGATGCCAGTAGTCAAGTCCTGCACGCTTTAAATTCTTATCAGTAATCTGAAAGGCTGTCGGACGGACTATATGAAGTCTACACCCGGTGGCCGCACATGTACGGGCAATATTACCTGTATTTTGAGGTATTCTCGGTTCTACCAAAACTATATTAAACAAAATATCATATCCTTTATTTTAAAAATTTAAGCATAAACCTGTTTAAAAGGGGACGTTTTATTTTAACTGCCTTTTTAGGACAAAGTTCCTGACAGCAAAAACATCTTATACAAGTCTTTTCATCTATAACAGGTTTACCTGATGACATATCAATCGCCTTTGGCGGACAACATCTTGCACACTCACCGCAGCTTACACAAATATTGTAATCCATTTTAGGTTTTGAAGCAAGTGCATTTACAAGATATGCATTTATTGAATCAGGCAGTGAAATTAATTTAAGTAGATTAAAGTGGCTTTCAGGTTTTAGAAAATCTTTCATAACAAGTCCTTTAAGCTGTTCTCCAACTATTTCAAGCTTTTCTGCATTATCTAATGTAAGTCCTCTTTCTATTCCTTCCCTTACTGTATCCACTTCATTAGGTTTATAATCTATCAAAAAACACGACGCTATGTCAAGTGCATGGGGATTTTCCGCCGCCATAACAAGTCCTATATGTCTGTTTACTCCGGCAGTCGGACCGTTACCCTCCATACCCCATACGGCGTCCATTATTGACAACGTTGGTTTAACACATTCACATAAATCCACAAGCATGGAGCAAAAGGCTTTTCTCTCATCTAATCTAAAATGCAGTTCTGCCTTATACGTTCCAGGAATAACTCCGAAAAGGTTTTTAACAGCACCAGTATAACTTGTCATTGCATGTGTTTTAAGCTTCGGCAATGATATTATAACGTCTGCATTTAAAATAGGATTTATAATCGGTATCGTTTTTACTGTTTTACCCTCGGGATAATGTACCTCTGTAAATGAAGTATCAAAATTCAGTTTTGCATTTGTTCCTTTTATTGCTTCGTCTGCTCCGCACACTGAATACACGCCTTTAAGTGCAGCAGTATTATACGGACCTCCCGGACTTTCTGCGATTGTAACATTACCGCCTGCTTTTTCTGCAAGTACAATTACTGCATGTAAAAATTCAGGATTTGTTGTAACAGCTTCATCCGGCTTTTTCTTTGAAACAAAATTCGGTTTTATAACAACATTATCTCCCGGTTTTATAAATTTTTCAAAACCGCCTATCATATTAACTGCCTTTTCTACCGCTTCTAAAACATCGGAATATTCTTTACATTTTACTACTGAAACCTTATTATTCATTTGCTTATTCCTTTCACATTTTATAAAAACGGTACAATTCCACCTATTATATAATTATACAATATTTTCTTACACATTTCAACCACTAAACCAAGTAATATAATAAAAAAAGGACACCGGTTTTTAAACCGATGTCCCAAAAAAGGAGTTTTTACTTCATTGCCGCATAAGCCTCTGCCTTTTCGTCAAGAACTGCCTGATAACCTGCATCAAGATATTCTTTGCAAGCAGCTTCATATTTAGCATCAAATTCTTCAGGTTTGCAGTTAATTAGGTCAACCTGAATAACTTCCCATTTACTCTTTAATGTTTCGCCGTATGTTGAAAGACTTTCTATTGAAGTGTTAAACAAGAAATCTGTATATTTATATTCTTCTGTTTCCTTATAAACGTCGTAAGACTGCTGAATTAAATCTTCAAAACCTGCAGGTGCATAAGTTTTCTTCTGTACTGCAAGGTTCTTTTCATCACTTCCGTAGTCCTTACCCTCTGTTACAAGACACCACATGTCTTTATTTGAGTTATAGTTTAGTCTTTCTTCACCTGTGTAGTTGTCTACAAGTACAGGAATATCTCCGTCCATTGTGTATGTTACATTTTCAATACCGTTTTGCATTACAAACAGATTTTCTTCCTGTGAAAGCCACTCAAAGTACATAAGTACAGCTTCAGGGTGTTCACAGTCAACACTAATGCCGCTCACCATACCAAACGGCCAGTCTGATCTGCCTGCCGGAGGTGTACCCTCTGGGAATGATGCACCTGCATCAAGCACTGCAACCTTTGCATCAGGACAGTTTTCCATAAGTGTCTGAAGTACCGGTGGGTTTTGTGATAAGTAGAAACCAAATACGCCTGCTTTACCTGATACAAAATCAGCCTGCTTCTGGTTACCGTCCTTGTCAAGATACCATTCAGGACTGATTAAACCTTCATTGTAAAGCATATTCATATACTTTAATTTTTCCTTTGTTGGTTCATAAGTAAGTGACGCAACAGTAATATCTGAATACATTGCATTATCTTCTTCACTCATAGGATACGGTCTGTATTCATAGTTCGGGAAGTATGCGTTATACAAACTCTCAGTTGCAGGTATAGTATTTTCGCCGCCAAGTTTTAGTTCCTTAAACTTCTTTAGTGCGTTTACATACTCTTCCTGATTTGTAGGCATTGAAAGACCTGCCTTTTCAAGCCAGTCTGTACGTATAAGTGTTACCCAGTTATATGCAAGAGGACGTGTTGCTGTTAAGAAATAAAGCTGATCCTCAACCTTTGCATACTCCTGCAAGTCCTTTGTCTTTTCATAGAAAGTAGGTGCATAAAGCTTTAGTACCTCTTCATCTATAGGCTGAAATGCACCTCTTGAATAATACGAAACCATTGTGGGATAATCGTAACTAAACAAAATATCAGGCTGCTCTCCTGCTGCCAAAAGCTCGTTAAACACCGTAACATCGTCCTTACGTGTAATAGGTACAAATGTCATTTTAATATTATACTTATCACCAAAGTTTTCCTGAACGTACTTTGTCCAGTAATTGTTATCAACGTCTGCCTGTCCCTGCATACCTCTGTCATATACAGGAATCTTAAGCTCAATCTGCTCATCATAAGCCTTAGGGCCTGTAAGCTTTGACACGTCCATCTGCATCTCACCGCCGCCGCATGAAGCAAGCAGTCCTACCGCCATAACCGTACTCAATGCGGCACATAACATCTTTTTAAGTTTCATTTAAAAATTCCCCTCTTTCTTTAATTTAAAATTTATTTACTCCTTAACCGCACCTATCATAACACCCTTAACAAAGTACTTTTGTATAAACGGATATACTATTACGATAGGAATAGTTGCAAACATAATACAAGCAGACTTTAAAACCTCCTCTGCCTGCATACTCTCACCGGCAATTTCCTGTGAAACAGACGCCTGTGCACCTGCTGCATTTACAAGTTCATAAAGCTTTAGCTGCAAAGGCTTAAGCGGTGACTTTGTAATAAAGTACAAAGCGTCTTGGAATGTATTCCATCTGCCGACTGCATAAAATAGTGCCAAAGTTGCAAGTACAGGAACAGACAATGGAAGTACAATTCTTATTAAAACAATAAAATCGTTACAGCCGTCTATTGCCGCCGCTTCTTCAAGACTTTGCGGTACGCTGTTTTGCATAAATGTACGAAGTATTATAAGGTTATATGCTGAAAATGCCAGTGGCAAAATCAAAACAGCCGCTGTATTAATAAGATGCAGCTGACTCATAAGTATGTAGTCAGGAATTGTTCCGGCTGAAAAATACATGGTAACAAGGAACAATACTCCTACTACACGTCTGCCCTTTAAGCGTTTTCTTGACAGTGCAAACGCACCGCATGTTGTAAGAAACATACCAAGTGCCGTAAATGCAACTGTTATAAACACCGAAAACCACAGTGAACGCATCATTGCAGAATCGCCGAACACTGTTTTGTATGCCTCTAAATTAAAATCCTTAGGTATTAAAAACACCTCATTTGACATAACTGCACCGTTACCGCTTATTGATACAGACAGTACATGTACAAAGGGAATAAGGCATATAAGCGATAAAATTCCTATAAACAGATATATAAGAATATCTGTTAAAACATCTGATACATTTCTTTTAATCATATTATACCGTCCTCTCCCATAAGTTTTGCAAACTTATCAGACGCAAATACGAAGATAAGTCCTACAACAGACTGGAATAAGCCCACAGCTGTTGCAATGTTATATCTGTGTGACTGCAAACCGACTCTATATACAAAGGTTGATATAACATCGGAGAAATCTCTTACAAGAGGATTGTCCAATGTATATGGACGTTCAAATGATATTCCCAAAATTCGTCCCAGACTCATAATAAGCATTACGACTATTGTTGAACGAATACAAGGAAGAGTTATGTACCATATTTTTCTCCATCTGCCTGCACCGTCAACCGTTGCCGCTTCATAAAGATCTCCGTTTATACCTGTAATAGCTGCAAGGTAGATAATCGTACCCCAACCCATGCTCTGCCATACGCCTATCAAGCAGTAAGATACAAGCCAGTGCCATTTTTCTGTAAGAAACGGTATACTTTCGCCGCCGTAACGCTGTATAAGCACGTTTACATATCCCGTTGACGGGGATAAAAGCTGATAAAATATACCTGCTATAATTACCCATGATAAAAAGTGAGGTAAGTATAGTACAGTTTGCGTGACACGTTTAAAATATTTATTTCGTATTTCATTTAAAAGTATCGCAAGTATAATAGGTGCCGGGAATCCTACAATAAGGTCAAGTCCGTTAAGCATTATAGTATTTCTAAGTGCTATATAAAAATCTTTCATCTTAAAGATTTCTATAAATGCGTCAAAACCTATGAATTTTGCTCTTTCAAAACCACCCACAACATCATAATCTAAAAATGCAACTGAAAGTCCTAAAAGAGGAAGAAACTTAAATACTAATGCAAACACAAGAGGAAAAAGCAATAATATGTACAGCTGCCAATCTCTTTTTAAGTAATACATAAATCCGTTTTTCCCTGTTTTTGCTTTAATTTTACCCTCTGTTTTTTCTTTTACCTTCAAAAAACACTTACCCCCTTTATTTATAATTCCATATGCATTATATTACCATTTTTTATGCAACATGTCAATTAAATTACGTTTTTTACACAAAAAAGCCGACTTTTTATACAAAAGTCGGCTTTTAGATATGTTATTAATTTATTGGTGCAAAATTTTCACCATTCCATAAAAATGTCTTATAAATACCGCTTAAATCACCATCTATACTAAGATCAACACTTCCACCAGCCTGTACTGACTTTGAATCTATTTTGACATTTGTCAGTACACCGTCTTTATCATAAACTGCAAGATATAAATTTGCCTTTTTTTCGCTTGATGAATTATTTGTTACAGTTGCCGAAACTTTGTTGCCATCTGTTGTAACATTACCGCTAAGTCCGTTTTTCTTTTCACTGTTCATGGAATTTTTGAATACACCGACTGATTTTATAGCCTTACCGTCAAAATCAAACAGCGTTGTATTTTCAACTACATTAGCATCGTTCTTATCATCACTTTCACGAATTGCCCAGCCTGACAATGAAGCATTTTCCTTTTCCGGATCCTCCACATGTATCATACAAGGATCCCAGTACAGCACTCCTACACAGCTTCCCCCTGCACCTTTAAGTTCGTTAAAAAGTTCTGCCATATATCCCGCATGTCCCTCTTGTGTCGGCGGGTATATATCCTTATATGCGTCAATATCCACAAGCTGTCCTTGGTATCCGTCTTTACGTGTAGGATTCCAATTATAGCCTGTTTCCATGATCATAACCGGCTTTCCATACTTTGCGTACATTCTCTCACAAAAATCAGCCATCGCCGACGCAGTTGAATTTGACCACGCTGGATAATATGAAGCACCCAATACGTCAGCAATTTCGTCCATAACTCCTTTCTTTACAAATTCGTCAAAAATCCATGTATATCTGCTGTCTTTTATTGAACCATTTTCACCTTCAGTTGCAAAATGGATAATAACCTGTGTCTCAGGCGATACATCCTTAACAGCCTTATATCCGCTCTTTAAAAATTCAATCAGATATGCCATTTCATCATCGCATGTAACAAAACCGTATTGCTTTATTTCCTCATAATCTTTATCTGATTCAAAAGTTAATTCAAGGTCCTTTTTACTCATATTCGCAGCATACGCATTACCAAACGGAAACAGCAAACCGCCGTTAATTTCATTTCCAAGGGAAACGTATTCAGGAACTGTATCCTGTGCCTTTAATTTTGACATTATATCGTATGTATAATTATAAATGATTGTAACAAGTTTATCCTGTATTTCCTTTTTCTGTGTATCTGTCATTGAATTTAAAAAGTCAGCGTCCTTAACGTCATAGCCAAGTTCTTCTTTAATTTGTTTTGCCCACTGGGACGGAATAATCTGACGTGTACCGTTTGACCAGTAATCTGAATAGTTAAAGGTAAACTGTATTCCCATACCGGCGTCCTTTGCTCTTTTAGCAAGTTTTAAGCAATCCTCTTCATCTTGAAATCCTTCGGGAAGATAATATGTACCGTCACCGGTTCCCTTACCTGTCGTATTGCTAAGACGTATTCTTGCCATATTAACTCCGTTATCTGCAAGGTATTCAAATACATCTACTTTATTTCCGTCACTGTCCTTATACTCACCGCCAAGACTTTCTATATAGTTTACCTCTGTCATATCACCGCCGGTAATAAAGTTAAATTCCTCCGACTTTTCAAGATTTACGTCAGATATTTCAATAACTGAATTTCCGTCTGTCATAACACCTATTTCACATTTACCGCCGCTTACGCCAATACCCTTTACCGTTACGGTTACTCCGTCCTGCGACAGTGGCAAAACTGTACTTGCCTTTGTATAACCTGCTGATTCACCATACAAGTATGTATCAGCACTTACAGCAGTGTTTTTACACGTTGCAGTAAGGTCATAAAATCCGTCCTCAAGTCCCGTTACCTCAACCGTTTTTCCATTTGACACATCGCCTGAAATGTCAACTGTCTGTGCATACGCACTTGCAGAAAAGACTGTCATTACTGCAAGTAACATAAATAGTTTTTTCATATTCCTCTCTCCTTTTTATTTATTTTTTAAGAAGTTTTTTACTTCTTATTGCAAACATAGTAGTTGTGCATGTAGCCGCAATAACGTCACTTACAGGCTCTGCCAATAAAAGTCCCCATACACCTAAACCTCCAATTTTAGGTAATATAAGTGCTAAAGGCAAAAGTAAAATTACCTTTCTAAGACATGCTAAAAATACAGATATTTTCGCCTCACCCAATGCCAAAAATGTCTGCTGACATGCACTTTGTGCACCCATAAGTGCCATACCTGCAAGGAAAAGACGTGTAGTATTAACACCTATATTAATAAGCTCCGGATCATTTGTAAACAATCCCATAAATATTTTAGGGAATAACTCAACAATTCCTATTGCAACAAGCGAAAATGCAAGGCTTATTGTAAATTGTACTTTAAATGCTTTTTTTACTCTGTCTATTCTGCCTGCACCGTAATTATACCCAACAACAGGCTGTGACCCTTGAGCAAATCCCTGAAGAGGCATCCATATAAGCTGTGTTAAGCTAAACAAAATAGACATCAGTGCTACATATAAGTCATTTCCGTATTTTAACATACCGTTATTAAATGTAAGCTGAATTAAACATTCCGTCATCTGCATTATAAACGGCGAAACACCTAAAGACAGTATTAAACCTATTATATTCCAATCAGGAATAAGATTTTTAAGTTTAATTTTAAGAATTGTTTTCTTACCTGTAAGAAACTTTAAAACCCATATACACGATACTGCCTGGGACATAATTGTAGCAAGTGCCGCTCCTTTAACTCCCATATTAAATCCGTAAATAAATATTGGGTCAAGGATAATATTTATAATTGCACCTATACAAACAGTCATCATACTTGTTTTTGAAAAACCCTGATTAGTAATAAACATATTAAGTCCAAGGGCAATCTGAACAAATACAGTTCCTATAAGATAAATGGTTATGTAATCCGATGCGTATGGAAGTGTTGTTTCACTTGCACCAAATGTTAAAAGTATAGGATCTTTTGTAATTATAAATACAACAGCAAGGACTACGGCAAACACTATAAGAAGCATTGTAGAGTTACCAAGTATCTTTTCTGCTCTTTCGTTGTCCTTTGCACCCATACACACTGCCGCCCTTGACGCACCGCCCATTCCGGCTAAAGATGCAAATGCAGACACAAGTAAAATTATAGGAAATGTTACGCCCAATCCAGCAAGGGCAAGTGACCCCTCTCCCGGAATTCGTCCCACGTATATTCTGTCAACTATGTTGTAAAGAAGATTTACCAGCTGAGCAAGCACCGTCGGTATTGCAAGCTGCAATATTAATTTTCCTATCGGTTCTGTTTCAAGTCTGTTCTGTTTCATTATATATACACCTCTCTTAGATATTTATAATAACATATTTTTCATATTTTCACAACAGTTACAGACAAAAATACCCCCTGCATTTTTGCAGAGGGTATATATTATTTTTGTTTTTTTATTTTAATTGTGCATTCCGTTCCCCAGTCAAAGGAATTTTCCTCAAGCTGTGCATCTATTCCGCTTTTTGTCATCATATCTACTGCACGTTTTACTGTATTTTTAAATACTTTAACATCATTTGCCGTTGTTACACGAAGTTTGTCTATTGGCTTAACCTTCTCCTTACGCATTTTACGTACCAATTCCTCCGTTTGCTGAACACTGAGGTTATCCCTGCATACAATTTTTACAGCCTCAAGCTGTTTATCCTCATCACTTAAAAGCAGTAATGCCCTTGCATGCCGTTCTGTAAGGTCGTAATCACGTATCATCTTTTTTACAAGTGACGGAAGTCGTAAAAGACGCATTTTATTTGCAACAGACGATTGACTTTTCCCTACTCTAAGTGCAAGTTCCGTTTGTGTCATCCCCTGTTCACGGATAAGATTTTTATAACTT
The DNA here is from genome assembly GCA_944390495.1 of uncultured Clostridia bacterium. Lineage (GTDB taxonomy): Bacteria > Bacillota > Clostridia > UBA1381 > UBA1381 > Hominilimicola. The sequence continues at coordinate 10,119 of CALXQE010000108.1, read as the reverse complement.
TCTGCCACTTCAAAGAATGATAAATCCTCCCTTTGAAGATTTTCTAAAAGTGCCATAATCGCAGACTTGTCCTCGTCCACATTTATAACCACCGCCGGTATCTCGTCAAATCCAGCCATCTGCATAGCTCGAAAACGTCGTTCACCTGCTACCAGCTCATATTCACCGCCTCGGCGTCTTACAGTTATCGGCTGAATAAGTCCGTATTCCAAAATTGAATTTTTAAGCTTATCCATAGCCTTTTCATCGAAATACTGTCTTGGCTGATTGGGATTTGGAGCAATCATATATAATGGAAGTGATACTATCTTTGTCTTTTCAATGTCATGTGTCTTTTTCAAAAAGTTTATCATGAGAGTATTTCTCCTATATGTATTTCATTTACATTTATGTAAAAATATGGTTTATGTTTTGCAAATAAAAAGAGTAAACCGGCGATAATGTACCGTCAAGATGATTACACATGATGTTATTGTACATTACCGCTGTTTACCCTCGGTGGTGGAAGGTGTAAGACAATTTTGGGGGTAGAACAGGGCCTTGGGGAAACCCTGTTTTAAATGTACCGTTTTTGATACTGTTCTGTCTTACAGTTATTATTATAGCATACTTTTACTTAATTGCAAGGATATTCAAATCCCTCAAATCGACATAAATTTTAATTATTTTCTTATTTTGCCAAATTGTAACATGTTCCGATAGGTGTTTTAGTCGCAATACCAGGCTTTCTTGGATATTTCATCGGAGTTTGTCCAACTTTTTTTATAATAATTATCTTATGTTTTAAATCTGTGAATGGAATTTGAGCCTCAAACACATCTTCAATACGTCCGCCAAGTATTTTTATGGCACGTTTAGCGTCTTTTATTTCCTCATCAGCCAAAGGACCTTTTAAGGCAAGGAAGTATCCGCCCTCTTTCAAAAATGGTATGCACCATTCCGAAAGAACAGTCAAATTTGCAACAGCCCGTGATACAACAGTATCAAACTGACCTCTAAGATTCCTGTTTTTTCCTCCGTCCTCAGCTCGTGAATGAATAAATTCTATTCCCTCATCTATGCTTAAGTTATGAGAAACTTCCTTTAGAAAGTTTATACGTTTATTAAGACTGTCAAGGAGTGTAAGTTTAATTTCAGGCTGGGCAATTTTAAGCACAAGTCCCGGAAATCCTGCACCTGTACCTACGTCTATCACTTTGCCTTTCACAAATCCGGTCTTAATGGCTGTTAAACTATCAAGAAAATGCTTTATTGCAATACCTTCATCATCAGTTATAGCAGTAAGATTTATTTTCTCGTTCCACTCTTTTAAGAGAGCGGCATAATCCATAAGCTGCTGCACCTGATTTTCATTAAGGTTAATATTAAGTTTTTCACTTCCGTTTACAATTAAATCTCTCATAATTATCCAAGTATTTTTTCTATTAACATAGCAAGTTCTTCTGCTTTTTTTGTAATATATTCCTCGTCCTTCCCCTCTATCATAACACGAACAAGAGGTTCTGTACCTGACGGTCTTATAAGAACTCTCCCCTCTCCTGCAAACTCCTCTTCAAGAGCCTTACAAGCTGCGGCAATCTCTTCATTTTCCATATAGCTGTTTTTATTTTCAAGTCTGACTGTTGCATTTCTTAGTACCTGCGGCATTACCTTTACTATACTTGCCGCTTCAGATGCCTTAAGACCTGTCTTTTTAAGCACAGCTAAAAACTGCAATGCACTTACAAGTCCGTCACCTGTTGTATTATGGTCAAGGAATATGATGTGTCCTGACTGCTCACCGCCTATATTATAGCCTTTAGCAAGCATTTCCTCAAGAACATATCTGTCACCAACCTTTGTTCTTGGGATATTAATTCCAAGTTTCTCTCCGGCAATAAACAATCCCAAATTACTCATAACAGTTGCAACAAGAGTGTTCTGCTTTAAAGTACCGTTATCACGCATGAACTTAGCACAGGCTGCCATAATCTGGTCACCGTCAATCAAATTACCCTTTTCATCAACTGCAAGCATTCTGTCTGCATCACCATCAAAGGCAATACCAATATCTGCACCGATAGAAGTTACATACGCCTGCAAGCTCTCCATGTGTGTTGAGCCACACATGTGATTTATATTAACTCCGTCAGGAGTGTTATGAATAGCCTCAACATTTGCACCTAATTTATTAAGTGCTTTAAATGCAGTCTGGTAACTTGCACCGTTGGCACAGTCAACAGCTACTTTCATACCGTCAAGACGGCAGTCAATCGTTGATACAGCAAAAGACACATAATCTTCTACCGCATTATGATTTGCACTTACATATCCTACTTTTCCGTGTGTAGGAAGTTCGTTTATTGTTTTTTCGCCCAATATATAGCTTTCGATTTCGTCCTCAATAGCATCGCTTAATTTATAACCGTCACCGTTGAAGAATTTTATACCGTTATATTCACATGGGTTATGGGATGCTGAAATAACAACACCTGCATCAGCCTTGTAATATCTTGTTAAATATGCGACAGCCGGTGTAGGAACAACACCTAAAGGTATTACCTTAGCACCCATTGAACAAAGACCCGCTGTAAGTGCCGCCTCAAGCATATCTCCTGACTTTCTTGTATCCTTACCTATTAATATTCTCGGTCTTTTTGAGCTATGTTTAGTCAAAACATACGCACCGCTCTGACCTGTTTTAAATGCAAGTTCAGCCGTTAAGTCCTTATTTGCAATACCTCTAATACCGTCAGTACCAAAAAGCTTTCCCATTCTATTTTCCTCCTAAGATTAACACATTTACTAATAAAGCAGACAAACCCCAAAAAGGTTTGTCTACTCTTTTATGGTTATATATTTGATTTTACAAATTCAACAACGCTGTCTATTGCATTCTCTATTGTCTTTTCTTCTGAGGCATCACTGCGTCTTTCCTTGTATTCAACAATACCTTCACCGCATTTTTTACCTACAACAATTCTTACAGGAATACCGATAAGGTCTGCGTCTTTAAACTTAACTCCGGCTCTTTCGTTTCTGTCATCTAAAAGAACTTCAATTCCCTGTGCTTTGAGTTCTTCATATATCTTTTCAGCCGTCTTTACCTGTTCTTCTACCTTGCTGTTTACAGGAATAACCATTGCCTGATATGGTGCGATAGATACAGGCCATATAATACCGTTTTCATCGTTATTCTGTTCAATAGCCGCCGCAAGACATCTTGTAACACCTATACCGTAACAACCCATAATAACAGTTTTACTCTTGCCGTCCTCATCAAGATATTTAAGTCCTAACGCATCTGAATACTTCGTTCCAAGCTTAAAGATGTGACCTACTTCTATACCCTGTGCAGTCTTTATCTTTTTACCACACTTAGGGCAAACGTCGCCTTCTTCAATAACACGAATATCTGCAACTACTGTCGGAGTAAAATCTTTATTTATGTTGACATTTTTATAGTGCATATCTGTTTCATTTGCACCGACGATAAAGTTCTTCATCATCTCAACTTCTTTATCAACATAAATAGGAATGTCAAGACCAACAGGGCCTGCAAAACCAACTTCAGCATTTGTAATCTGTCTTACCATAAACGGCTCGGCAAGTTCAAGGTCATCAATACAGCCAACAAGGTTCTTAAGTTTTACTTCGTTTACTTCTCTGTCGCCCCTTACCATAGCTGCAACATACTTGTCATCTGCCTTATATATAATTGTCTTTGCAAAATTATATGCTTTTGCACCCATAAACTCTACAAGTTCTTCTATTGTATGAACATTTGGTGTGTGGATTTTTTCAATATCAAAATCACCCTCAACAGATTCTGCCGCCTGCGGAATACATTCAGCCTTTTCGTAATTTGCCGCATATCCGCAGCCGTCACAGTAGGCAATTCCGTCTTCACCTACCGGTGATTTAACCATAAATTCCTGGCTTCCGCTGCCGCCCATTGCACCGCTGTCCGCATCAACTATTGTAAAGTCAAGTCCAAGACGTGTAAATATTCTGCAATATGCCTCATACATCTTTTTATAAGATTCATCAAGTCCTTCTTCTGTAAGGTCAAAGCTGTATGCGTCCTTCATTACAAACTCACGGCTTCTTATTATACCAAATCTCGGACGTCCTTCGTCACGGTATTTATTTTGAATCTGATAAAGAGTCATAGGATATTCCTTATATGAACGTACACAATCTATAACAGTCTGTGTAAATAACTCCTCGTGTGTAGGTCCAAGACAGAAATCACGGTCATTTCTGTCCTTTAGCTTAAACATACTCGGTCCGAATACTTCCCATCTTCCTGACGCTTGGTATGCCTCTGCCGGCAGAAGTGCAGACATGATAAGTTCCTGTGCACCTGCATTATCCATTTCTTCTCTTACAATCTGCTCTACCTTTTTAAGTGTTCTAAGTCCTAATGGAAGGTATGAATAAATACCTGCCGCTAATTTTTTAATAAGACCTGCACGAAGCATTAACTTGTGGCTTGTTATTTCCGCCTCTGCCGGCACTTCTCTTAAAGTCGGCATAAGCAACTTTGACATTCTCATATTTCTATATCCTCTCTATGAATTAATATTTATCACTCTTAATAAGCGTTCCTATACCTGTCTTTGTAAATATTTCAAGAAGCAAGCAGTGCGGTATACGTCCGTCAATTATATGTGCACCTGTTACACCGCCCTCAATCGCCTCAAGACAGCCTAAAACTTTCGGTATCATACCGCCGCTTATTGTTCCGTCCTGTATCATCTCGTTAATCTCTTTTTGATGTACTTCATATATTACTCTGCCGTCGTTGTCCTTAACTCCTTCAACGTCAGTAAGCAAAATAAGCTTTTCAGCTTCAACCGCTGCCGCAACTGCCGCTGCAACTGTATCAGCATTAATATTGTAACTGTTACCCTCTTCATCGGTACCAATCGGAGCAATAACAGGTATGTACTGGTCAGATGACAATAGATTTATAAGGCAATTTTTTATATGTACAATATCTCCCACATATCCTATATCAACTTTTTTATCATCAACCATTGTGTATTGTTTTTTACATTCTATAAAACTGCCGTCGATACCGCTTATACCTACTGCACGTCCGCCCTTTGTATTAAGCAGTGCCACTATCTCTTTATTAGTTTTACCGATAAGTACCTGCTGAGCTGTCTGCATTGTAATATCGTCAGTAACACGAAGTCCGTTTACAAACTTACTCTTTACACCCTTTTCATTAAGTGCCTTTGAAATATCCGGGCCTCCGCCGTGTACTACTATCGGGTTTAGTCCTATAAACTTCAAAAGTGTTATATCCTCCATAACGGAGTTTTTAAGTTCTTCATTTATCATTGCATTTCCGCCGTACTTTATAACAACGGTTTTACCTGCAAATTTTTGTATATAGGGCAGTGCCTCAATAAGTATGCCTGCCTTTTTTATAAGTTCCTGCATTTTTTACACCTTCTTATAGATAAAATCCCGGATTGTTAAGTCCCAATTTTTCATCAAGTCCAAACAACAAATTCATATTCTGCACAGCCTGTCCTGCCGCACCCTTTACAATATTATCAAGTGCCGAAACAACTACTGCTCTTTGAAGTCTTTTATCATAACAAACACCGATATCAACAAAGTTTGAACCTGCAACATGCTTAGTTTCAGGCAGGTCGCCTACCTCCTTTACACGAACAAAAAATTCGTCCTTGTAAAAATCTTTATACATTTTGGTTAATTCTTCCGCACTTGATTCTCTGTTAAGATTAACATAGATTGTTGAAAGTATTCCACGCTTTACGGGAATAAGGTGAGGCGTAAAGGAAAGCATTATCTTCTCACCTGCAATATTACCAAGTTCCTGCTCTATTTCAGATGTATGTCTGTGGGTAGCAACCTTATATGCCTTCATATTTTCGGTACATTCACAAAACTGATATGGAAGTGATGCACTTCTTCCTGCACCTGTAACACCTGATTTAGCGTCAACTATAATATTCTTTGTTTCGCCTATCTTATTAGCTAAAAGCGGTGCTGCACCTAAAATTGAACAAGTTGTATAGCAGCCGGGGTTACCTATAAGTCTTGCACCCTTTATTTTTTCTCTGTGAAGCTCCGGAAGTCCGTAAACAGCTTCTTTCATAAGTTCAGGAGAAGAGTGTTTCTGTCCGTACCACTCCTCATACACAGCCGGATCATCATAACGGTAGTCACCGCTAAGGTCAATAACCTTAAGTCCCTTATCTATAAGAGATGGTATTACTTCCTTTGATGCTCCGTGGGGAAGTGCCGTAAATGCCACGTCACACTTTGACACCTTTTCTATATCAAGTTCTTCACATTCCTTTTCAAGAACATGATTAAAATTCTTATATACTTCACTTATTTTCTGACCTGCAAAACTCTTTGACCCAAGTATTTCGATATTTACCTCCGGGTGATTTGTAAGCAGTCTTACAAGCTCTATGCCCGCATATCCCGTCGCTCCGAGAACTGCCGCTTTTATCATTATAATCCTTCCTTCCAAATGTAAAAATACATATTATCTAATTAATTATATTACATATTTTTTAATTTGTAAAGGGTAAAATGCTACATTATTGTAATATGCTCTTAACAGAATTCACGTTGAAATGTTACAGTTATATCTGTATAATAGGAATGTGAGAATTATGTAAACATAGGGGGTGTGATGTTGAAAAACAGAATATTCAGGTTCCTATCTGTTTTCTGTTTGATGGTAATTTTAGCGTCCTGCCTTACTTTCAGTACCGTAAATGCAGACGAAATAGTCGGTAAGATGTCATCTGTATATGCCTATGTCCTTAACGACTACCTGTTTACATACGGTGCTATGCACACTGATAATGCTGGAGATACAATCAGAAATAACGGTGACGGCAGTTACGACCCAAACGGTGTTGTTTACGGCGAAATAATAAATTTTGATGCAAATGACAATCCTTATCTTGTAATTTTTATTGCCGATAAGGAATATGATACAGCGTCATGCCACGTATGGAAATATAACACCACTTCTGAAAAAGCTGAAAGAATTGCTATTTTAAATATAAAAATGAGCAATCTTCAAGAGGGTGAAGTCGGCGTATTTTCATTGGGTGCTAACAATCAAAAACGCTATATTATTTACAAATCATATGTAAATGACGTTCTTCAAAATACAGACTATTATACAGTTATTGACGGCGAAACCTTTGAATATGTCAACGCACCTCAGGTACTTTCCGAAATAGGTGTAATGGATTTTAGTAATTCCTACTTCCATTCAAATGTTGATATTTCAAACTTTAATGAAAATATAGGTCAGTTTTTTGATGATTTAAAAAATGCCGCTGCTGACAGCGTTACATACGAAAACATAGCAGACCGTCTTTCAGACGAAGACGAACAACAGATAGAAACTGTATTAAAGGACGTTGTAAAGTATTCAGACTTTGATATTGCCAACTACACATCAATGGACGAATACAAAAAAGCTCTTGATGTCGAACCTAACGGTGACAGATTTTATCTAATTTCGGAGGCATATGACCTCGGCGATGAAATATACTATATACGTTTCTCAACCGACCGTTCATACTATAACTATGCACTTTTAAGAAGAAGTGATGATGCAGAAAACGGTTATCAGATACTTAAAGTACGAACAGACTGTATTCCTCTTTCAGACAGAGAGCTAAAACAAATCAAAACAGACTACGACAGAAATACCCTTCTTTACAAAAAAGCAAAGGGTTCGCTTAAATTATGTAAAGAATCAAAATACGAAACAGATACACCAAAGGAAACAAAAGAACCTATTATACAAATAGAAAAATCACTTAGCAGCAGTGCAAGACTTCCGATTATATGTATCGGCGGCGGTATTGCAGTGGCACTTCTTACTATTTTGTGGGTGTATATGTACAGCGATAATGACTAAAATAGTGCAGTAAGTTTATACTTACTGCATTTTTTATTGAAAACAAATTATTGCAATCTATCTTAAATAATGATATAATATTTATAATAATTGTTATTGAACGGAGAAATACTGTGGATAAAAATATATTTGGAAAATGCTCGCTCACTCAATTTGTCGGTGTCGGTGTATGTGACACAATCGGTCTTTATATAGCAAATGTTGATGATGAGCTTAGGAAACAAATGAATATTCCCGATAAATTCCGTTCTGTCGGTCTTATCGGCTCACGTACAGGTGCAGGAGCACAGATACAGGCAGTCGATGACGCTGTAAAAGCAACTTCGACAGAAGTAATTTCTATTGAAATACCTCGTGATACAAAAGGTTGGGGCGGACACGGAAACTTTATTATAATCGGCGGCGAAACTCCCTCCGATGTTAAGCGTTGCGTAGAACTATCCCTTGAATACATAGATATTAATGCCGGCGAAATTTATATAAGCGAAGCGGGTCACATGGAGTGTCAATACAGTGCCAGAAGCGGCGAGGCTATTAATAAAGCATTCGATATTCCAATAGGTAAGCCCTTTGGTTTTGTATGTGCGTCACCTGCTCCTATCGGTATGGTTATTGCTGATATTGCCTTAAAGTCTGCATCTGTTGAACTTATAAAGACATTACGACCCGACAGCGGCACAAGCCATTCTAATGAAGTTATTATAATCTTTACCGGCGAAGCGTCAGCTGTAAAAAGAGCTGTTATGGAAGCAAGAGATTCAGGTATGAATCTTTTACGTTCTTTGGGTTCTGAACCACTGCCGGTTACAGTTCCATATATTAAGTAAAGTAAAAACGCAGTGAAAAATCACTGCGTTTTTTTATTTTGATACGAGTACAAGCTCATCATTTTTATCTACAATAGTGCTTCCTGTCGGAATTACTACATCATTTCCCCGTTTTACCATAATTACAAGATACCCCTCAGGAAAATCGATTTCTGCCACACTTTTGCCTCTCCATTGCTTTCTGTCATTTACGGAAATTTCTCTAAAATGCAGTTCACCAATACAACTATGTGACGGTGCACCAAGAACTATTGTATCTCCCTCATTAATTATAGTATCTCCATTTGGAATAATTGTTTCATTACCTCTAAACACAGCGGCAAAAAGCATTTGAGGAGGTAATGATATATCCTTTACTTTCCTGTCTATCCATCTGTTCCCCTCATCAATACTTAAACGAATAAAATTAATTTCTGTTTCATCAGAATAGTCATTAAACGTTTTAAGTACAGTCCCTGTTTTATCAATCATATTCGTTTTCTTTGCTATAAACGGAAGAAGCGAACCTTGAAGTGTAATTGAAAATAAAACTACGCAAAACGCAATATGGAACACATCATTTTCCATTACTACGCCGCCCACCGTTGCCATAATAGCAAACACGATTGACGCCACACCTCTAAGTCCTGCCCACGAAATCACAAAATACTGTGACAGTTTTGTTCTAAATGGTGCAAGTACTGCTCCGACAGCAACAGGTCTTGCAATAAAAGTAAGAAACACTGCTATTAAAATTGACGGAACAAGTACCGTCAATATCTTTGAAGGGAATGACAGAAGTCCCAAAAGGAAAAATATAAGCATCTGCATAAGTCCAGTTATACCATCAAAGAAATGTACAAGTGATTTTTTGTTATGTATATTTTGATTACCGAGTATTATTCCGACTATATATGCCGATAAATAACCGTTACCGCCAATAAGCATAGGTAACGAATATGATAATATTGCAGCACCAAGTACAAAGGCTGCATCAAAACCTGATGTGGTAAAATCAAAATGTTTCATAAACCAAACAGCCCCGTAAGCTATAAGAAAACCAAGTACAATACCAAATACAAGCTGTGCGGCAATGCTCAATATCATACTTCCCACACCTAAGTCGCCTTTCATTGCAGATAGTACTATAACAGTAAGCATATACGCAAACGGGTCATTACTTCCGCTTTCCACCTCCAGCATTGAGGCAGTATTGTATTTTAAATTAAGGCTTTTTGAACGTAATATAGAAAAGACAGACGCCGCATCTGTTGAACTTAAAAGTGCACCGATAAGCATACTTTCCAATATACTGATTTTAAGCACGAAAAAGCAAAAAACAGCCGTAAGAGCCGCAGTCAAAATAACCCCAACCGAAGAAAGTAAAAGTGCCTT
>CALXQE010000107.1 GCA_944390495.1 uncultured Clostridia bacterium | reverse complement strand
GTAATATTTTTTGAACGTGCAACACGTATTTGATATGTATCTGAAAGGCTGTCATAAGAAGTGAATAGATAATAATATCCTGTATCTTCATTATATATAATGTACGGGCCTTCAGGACCGCCTATGCCTCTATAGCGGCTCATTATTCTTGTGCCGACAGTTTCAGGATCTTTTAAAGTTCCGTCATCGTTTAATTCTTTGATATGAATACCCTGCCAGAATGAACCGTAAACCATATACTTTTGTCCTGTTTCGTGGTCAACGCAAATATTTGAGTCGATAGCATTTATTTTGCCAAGCTCACTGTCTTCTGTTTTACTGGTAAATATTATCTCACCATTTTCCCATGGACCTTCGGGAGACGTTGATTTAAACAATATAATAGAAGAATTGTTTTTACCGAATGCGTCTGAATAAGAACATGTTAAATGGTATGGTGTTTCCTTGTCGCTTTCGTCGTAAAACATATCAGGTGCCCATATATTTGAATATTCTGATTTATTGTCGTGCTTGTAGTTGTCATACACACATTGCGGAACTTCAGGAAGTGTATTTACTGTTTTTGTCCAAGTCATTAAATCCTCAGATTTATAAATGTCAAGCATACCGGTTGAGTATACGTAATATGTACCGCTTTGAGGGTCTTTAAAAATAGATGGGTCGTGTACGCCAACAGTATTATCCATAGTATCTTCAGGAAGTGGGTTGGCGGTAATAAGACCTTCTGCAACTGAAGTCATTTTTTCAAAACCTCCCTTTGAGGTGTAGAGGTATGTTTTAATTTTATAAACATTATCTGATAATAGGCTGACTTTTATGGAGGAAGTTTCTCCCTTTTTTACTGTTACAGTATCTGAATTTTTTGTAAAAGAAACATTTCCGTCTTTATCATAGCCGATATTTACTGTTTTAGCAGTAACATCATCATTGCTGTAATTTGTAATTTCAGCATAGCTTTCCATATTATCGGATATATAAGCAATTTCGGTGCCGTTAGATTTATAACCCACAGTCGCTTTGACTTCGCTTATTCCTTGAGATGATTTAATATCCTTTTCACTTATTGCATAATTATATATATTAAAATTATCAATCATACCTGTAAAGTAGGCATCAGCTTCGTACTGGGATTTTCCGAGATAGTTTTTATCTGTTTTGCCAAGAAGTGACAGGTCATTTACAAATGTATCTGATGTAGCTGCAATTTGACCGTTAATGTACAGTCTTGCATCACTGCCTTCTTTAGTTATTGTGACGTTATTCCATTCGTTCAGATTGAAAAAGACGTTGTATGAAAACAAATCATCATTTTTAAATCTAAATTTAGGAATACCTCCGCCATAGGTAGTAAAGTACATAAAATTGTCGGTACCGCTGCCTATATCGAAAACTCTTGCAAAAGAAGCATTGTCTTCAGGATATACATCGGCAGAAATTGTATAATCACCGCTTAAATTTTCGGTAATATTGTTCTCAAGCTGTACATACTGCTTTTGCGTGCCGTCAAGCTTTACAGCATAGCCATAGTCACTTTCTGTTAATGAAGCACCGTTTTTTAGCTCATATTTACTGCCGCCATCGTCAAAGGTGACGCTATATACAGCTTTATCTGTATCGTCTGTTAATGTATCAGCAAATACATTTGGTATGTATGATGCCGCCGCAAAAATGGACAATACCGTGCATATTAATTTTTTTTTGTTCATATTTACCTTATCCTTTCTTTGTTACTTATATAACAATATTATAACAAAATGACTTTTTTATGTAAATACATTATACAAAAAACACCTGAATTTATTCATAAATCACCGTATTTTAAAATAGTATTTAAGGGGGTGATTCATATATGAAGGTATTTAGTGTAGGAGAAAATAAGAAAACATGTAATTTTTTTCTGACTGTAAGTATAGTGCTTCTTTCTTGCGGTATTACTTTTGGCAGTTTATATTTGTCAAAAAGCAGCAGTGAAACACTTGATAGTATAAAAACATATATATCGAACTTTTTTTCAACCTTTGGTGAAAATACAAATAATTTGAATGTTTTTAAAAATTCATTAATAGAAGGAATTATTTATTTTGTAATTATTTTTTTTATGGGATTTTTTAGGTTTGGATTTGCAGTTACTGGGGCAATAATTATAAAAAAGGGATTTGTGACAGGATATACGGCAGCGTCATTTATTAAACTTTACGGAATTAACGGATTACTTGTAATGCTATCCACAATGCCGTCGGTATTTATTGCAATTCCTGCAATGCTGTTTTTTGCAACTGTAAGTGTTATTTTTTCTTTAAGCGGTGGTAAAAAGGACAAAAAAATGATAATTTCATACATTTTTTTATTGTTTTTAATGATAGCTATATTTTGTATTTCGTCATTGGCGGAAGGGTATTTGACCACTACATTTATGAAACTCATTTCATCAAAGATGGTTTAAAACCCCGTAGTTATGCGATTTTTTGTTAAAAAAGTGTTTACAAATTCAGAAAATGTGGTATAATTATTATTGCATTGAAACAGAAATGAAATATTTTTGAAATATATGTAAACAAAAGGTAAAAGTGGAGGAACGTACTAAATGAATGCTTATGTAGAGGAATATACAAGTTTTATGACAAATGTAGGTCATAAATCGTCTAATACAGTTGAATCGTATAAGAGAGATGTGACGCAATATATTACATATCTTTATAACAGCGGATTATCTGACGTTGCAGCGGCAACTAAAACGACTGTTTTGTCATATCTGCTTTCACTTCAAAAGAAAGGAAAGGCAAGTTCAACTGTATCAAGAACGCTTGCATCATTGCGTTCATTTTATATGTTTATGGTACAGAACGGAAATGTATCTGTTAATCCAACTCTTAATCTTGAAGCACCACATGTTGAGAAGAAAATGCCACAGATACTTTCAGGCAGAGAAGTGGAAATTTTACTTGAGCAGCCAAATGTAACTGATAATAAGGGTATGCGTGATAAGGCAATGCTTGAGCTTTTGTATGCAACGGGTATAAGAGTTAGTGAGCTTATTAATTTAGAAATTTCTGATGTTAATATACCGATGAGTTTTATACGCTGTCGAGGCGGTAAAAAAGAAAGAATAATACCAATAGGCAATAAAGCAAAGGACGCACTTGTAAAATACATAGAAAAAGCCAGACTTGAAATGATTAAAGAACAGAATGAAACGGCTTTGTTTGTAAATTGCAGCGGTATGAGACTTTCAAGACAGGGATTCTGGAAACTTATAAAGCATTATCAGCAAGAAGCAGGAATAAAGACAGACATAACACCGCATACACTAAGACATTCATTTGCGGCACATCTTCTTGAAAACGGTGCCGATTTACAGTCAATACAGGAAATGATGGGACATGCCGATATATCCTCAACACAGGTATATTCAAGAGTTGTAAACAGTAAAATTAAGGACGTATATTCACGCACACACCCAAGAGCTTAATTTTCTAAATAATGAATAGAAAACCATAAAAAGCATATTATAAATTCATACAAAGAGTTTTTACGGAGGAATTGAGTATGAAAAGAATAATATGTTTTTTTATTTGTACATGTTTTATGATTCAAGGTATAACTGTTAGTGCAGAAGGCGAGAATCTTGATATTGATGCAAAATCAGTTATACTGATTGAGGAAAGCACAGGTAATGTTCTTTATGAAAGTAATCCCGACGAACAGTTACCTATTGCAAGTGTCACAAAGGTAATGACAATGCTTTTAATAATGGAAGCAGTTGACAGCGGAAAAATAACACTTGACGATATGGTTACAGTAAGTGAAAATGCAATGAGTTACGGTGGAAGTACAATGTTTCTTGAAGCAGGGGAACAGCTTACGGTAAATGATATGATGAAGGGAATAGCCGTTGCAAGTGCTAATGATGGATGTGTTGCTATGGCAGAATATTTAGCTGGTAGTGAGAGTGCCTTTGTTGATATGATGAACCAGAGGGCAAAGGAACTTGGTATGGAAAATACACATTTTATGAACACTAACGGTCTTGACGAGGATAATCACTACTCAAGTGCAAGAGATGTTGCGATAATGTCAAGGGAACTTATAAAACATAAGACAATTTTTAATTATACGTCAATATGGATGGACACACTACGAGGTGGAAAATTTCAGCTTGCAAATACAAATAAACTGATACGTTTTTATGAAGGGGCAAACGGTCTTAAAACAGGTTCTACATCAAAGGCACTTTGTTGTCTGAGTGCAACTGCAAAACGTGATGATATGCAGCTTATAGCAGTTGTTTTGGGTGCACCTACATCTGCTAAAAGGTTTTCTTCTGCAAACGCACTTTTAGACAATGGATTTGCGAGCTATTCTGTAAATGCACAGGTTACAGCGGGAGATGAAATAGAGAGAGTTCATGT
>CALXQE010000106.1 GCA_944390495.1 uncultured Clostridia bacterium | reverse complement strand
AATAGGATAATAATTTAATGCGTTGTCTTGCAATAACAATTTTGTATCAGGTCTATTTCCTCCGTTTCCACCGTTTTTAGAAAAATAATCATCAAGTGCCTTATCAATTTCAGTATTTAATTCTTCCTGCTCCAATTTGTAATCTAATTTATATGATCTAAGCCAACCATTAGCCAAGTCTGCAATATTAGGCTCAATAGATTTAGTTGTTGTTTTAGCTGCCATTTTTATTCCCCTTTCAACATATTCCCAAACTCAACCAGCGTTATATTTCCTATCTCATTTACTCTATCAATACAGCCTTTTGTAAAGCCAGATTTTGAGAACAGATTACTGCGTTTTATAATGGTTTATTATTAATATCGTCCTCTATACTAAAATTATTGTTCAAATCCTTCAAAATAGAATTATAAAAATTTTTATCCAGGCTGTTCAAATGTGCTTTATATTTGAAATTGATAAAAACACGCCCATTTTGTATATCTATAAAAATACACAAAAATTCCATTCTATATTATAGCACACATATTAAAATTATTGAATTACGATTTGCTAAATTACATTTGACAAATTTATTGCAAGACATTAAACATTTTAACAAACTTTAAAATTCTGCAAAATATATGTTTTATAATTATCATCATATATAGATTAGGCATGTAAATCTATCCGTTCAAGAAAAAAGGTGTAATTCACTTTAGGTTACACCTTTTGCCTTATTTAACAAGCCACAAAACGCTCTATAATCGCTTTACATATTCACTTAATTTATTTTCTATTACTCAGTTACCAATCGTCGTTTATAGGTCGTTTTAGAACTCGTACAGGCTATCTGTTGTTTGCACACTACCAACACATTTGCATTTATTATTTTTCAGAACCACTAACGTGTATGTAGCATGTATAAATTAAAACCTTTTTATATCATTATACCGCCTTTTTAAATATCCTTTAATATCGTTTTTATATCATCCTTGAAACAATCCGTCATTATCCGAACACCGAGTATAAATCCTAGTTTAAAGTTTTCAAGACCTATGCAGGCAGTCATTTCATCGTGTGCGTTTACAAGGTGATTAAATAATCTCAGACATTCACCCGACAGCATATCGTTTAGCATATCCTCGTTTTCACAAAATTCTTTAAGGGATTTTGCATACTGACTTTTCTTGTCAATATTCTTTTCATTTGGGTTTATATTCCCGAAATACAATTCTTCAATAAAATTCATTTTATTCCTCCTAGTTATACTCTCTTACAACTTTCCACAATTCATCCACCAAATTACATGCTTTGTTAATTTTTTCAACTGATACATGTTTTTCTAAATTTGCAATCATTGCAATCTGATTTATATTTGTGCCGATATTATTTAATTCTCTGTAAATCTTCAAAAGTTCCTCCGACGGCTTTGCATGAATTTTCTCATTCATAATCAGTTTTTCAACCAAAACTGTTTTTGTAAGTCCGCTTTTCTTTTGCAAACTTTCAAGCTTCTTGAATTCTTTATCGGTTAAGTAAATCGTTGTTTTATGTGTTTTACGGCTCATACTTTCATCTCCTTTTCGTCGGGGTATTAGGGGCTTTGCCACTAACAAGTGGACAATTTGATAGCAAATTTCCGTGCTTGCTATTACAAAAACTACGTTTTTTAAAAATCACTGCGGTGCATATCATAATTGACTTCTGCTGTATAAAAACTGTCTATTGTCACTGGTGCATTATACAATGCTGCAAGCAGATATGCTTTTATATTCTTTATTTTCGTTGTGGTCTTTTGCAAACAGTCAATCACATATCGTATATGCTCGCTGTTGATTTTCATAAGCCTTGACTTTACACATTCCCTCGGAAAATCATTTCCGTTGATACGAATTATTTCTCTTGTTGAACAAATGGTGTCTGTCATAATCCCAACAAGTTCATCAAGTATTTCCTTGCTGTACTCTTGAGCAAGGATATCGTAATCAATATTTTCTTTAACAATTTTTAAGATCTCATCCACATCACATCCACAGATAGATTGATGGTTATTATTAAAAGATTTAATATTATTATATAGATATAGATTGGGTGCAGAATTTGCACCAGGTAGTGCAGAATATTCACCACGGGGTGGTGCAGGAATTTCACCAGGTAGTGCAGAATATTCACCACCTATAAGCACCTCATAGTTATTCGCAGTGTTATCACCTTTACTGCTTTTTTGTTCGATTTTTCTGATTAACCCCATCTCCACCAACTCGCCTATTGTATCAATAGCCTTTCTTCGACTGATACCGCTGTCATCAGCAATAGTCTGATATGACGGAAAAGCAATATTTGAATCATTTGCATAGCTACACAATACAGCAAGTACAACTTTGTGGGTTGGTTTTAGTATTTTGCTTCGGATAAGGCTGTTAGGAAGCTGCGTAAAAGGCGTTCTGTATACGATATTCATAAAATCACTCCTTGTAGATAAGTTCAAGCACAAATTCTTCCGCCATGTGTCGTGCATTGTTCATGTACCGTACCCATTCCATCTGATTTTCTCTCGGCGGTGCAGATTTTGAAAAACTGTTTATAAGTTCGTCATAATATGCCGTTGCAGTCCTGTCTATATCGACAACATGTTTTAGCAGTGTACCGTTGATTTTAAGCCACGAGTACAAAACTCTGCGATTTTTCTTGATATGGTTCAGATAAAGACTGCCGAAACGACCGATTTCATATTGCTCCTTAGGGATAAATAAATCGGGTAAATAGTAATTTCCATGTTTTGTATAGCTAATTCCCATTTTCAATCATCCTTTCAAATTCCTCTATTTTTGCTTTTAGAACCTTTGATTTAACGTGCATATTGCGAAAAGTAGAACTGCTCATAAACTCAAGCAGAGATTTTTTCGGAATTCTGTTTGACCGCTTGATAATGCAGGCCGAAATCAAACCTCTGTCAATCCATCCCTGTACGGAAGTTTTACAATATCCTGTAACTGCCTTTACTTCAAGAACAGTTAAAACATCGGGACAGTCTAAAATCCATTTTTCGCAAAATTCTCTCCATTCCTTTTCCATAACAATCTCGTTCCTTTATCGTATTTTACAGTGTTTTAAAGTCGGCAAAATTTTGCCCTCGTTTTGCCCA
The DNA here is from genome assembly GCA_944390495.1 of uncultured Clostridia bacterium. Lineage (GTDB taxonomy): Bacteria > Bacillota > Clostridia > UBA1381 > UBA1381 > Hominilimicola. The sequence goes on along the minus strand of CALXQE010000106.1, from coordinate 16,406 downwards.
AAATTAAATTTTTCTGCAAAAATACTCATTTTGAAAAATGGTGTAACTAACTGCAAAACAAAAGAAAAAAGAGCCGTAAACCCTTGTTTTATCTGGGTTTACAGCTCCTTAATCTGTTTTCTATTTACTCTCTAAATACTTCTCAAATGAATAGACATATATCACTCGAAATGCGTTTGCCTTCACGGGCACGTGGGTTCGAATCCCACCCTGTCCGCCAAATAAAACGAGGATTTGCAAAAAGCAAATCCTCGTTTGTTTTTATAAAAGTTTTAATAGACAACAACAGCTGTACCGGGTTCAATATTTTCATATATTTTTGATGCAGCACTGTAAGGTAAGTTTATACATCCGTGTGAACCTGAACCACGGTAAATACTTCCGCCGAAACTTCCTCGCCATGAGGCGTCGTGCATACCGATTCCGCCGTTAAAAGGCATCCAAAATGTTACCGGGCTTGCGTAACCTTCGCCGCGAAGAACAACATTTTTATCCTTATATTTTAGCTTATAGACTCCTGACGGAGTACCGTTACCGTTAGCGGTATTACCGGAAACTAAATCGCTCGAAACGATTTCTTCGCCGTTTTTATAATACCAAAGATGCTGATTGGAAATACTTATTTCAACGTATGTATCATTTATATCACTGTGGTCACCGTAGCTACCGCCTGTTTGTTTATAGATAGGCTCACGTGAAATTGTTTCACCGTTCATTATTATATCATACAGAGCCTCAGCTTCCTTTTCTCTATCAACTTTAAATCCGTAATCGCCTCCGCTTACAGTCACTTCTTCACCTTTTGAAGTTTTAAATTTACGCTCAGAACCTATTGTGTCATAAACTGATGCTAAATTATGGACGTATTCCATAAGTGCATCTTTGTTGAAATTTATTGTATAGTCATCATTTACAGTTATCCATTTATGTATTGTATCACCGTCAAGATAATTTTCAGCAGTACCGCCTTCAAAAGTGACCTTTGTTGAAACGTATCTGTTTAAATTAGTCAAAAGTTCTGTCATTTTATCGTCTTCGGACAAACCGCCGTAACAATTCTCTTTAACAAGGGACATTCCCTGATACAACTCTTTGATTTTCGGTTTTACTCTATGATATATGTCGTTTACACTTATTACATCATCAACACCGGTTTCTCTCACCTGATATTTACCGTTTTCGTAATACACACCGGCTGTACTACCGTCCATCATATCCCTTGATTTTGCGGAAAAATCAAGTTCAGTTATTCTGTTATACAGTGTGTCGTTACTGAATGTAACTTCCACATCAAGAGGAAGTTTAGTTTCGTTAATATGAAAAAACCATTCAAATGGATTTTGATTATCCAGAAGCGGTGTTAAATCTTCAACAGGCGAATACTCAAGATGAATTTCATCTCCTGTTATAACTTCTTTTCCTCCGTCTTTTGTGTGAAATGTAAAGGTATAGTTATCAATGCTGTCGTTAATATATGATTTAGCCTCTTGTGAAGTAAGGTTGGAAGCTTTAAAATTACCTATATATGTATTATAGAAAAAGTGATTACTGTAAAAAATAACTCCTCCTATATACACAATTATCAAAGCACCGGCAACAGAACATAAAGGAATAATTACTTTCTTTTTAGTAAAAGAACTAAAAAAAGTCTTTATTTTATCTTTGAATGATGTGGTATTGTCATCTGTTGCAGAAACATTGCATTCTTGTTTTACTGCGGTATTTTCATTGGTGTCATTAGATGATTCAGATACATTTTCCTTATCTGATATTTCTTCTGAAACATCCGGTTCCATAACAGTTTCATTTTCTTTCCCCATAATTGATATTCTACCCCCTGATATTAAATTATAACAACATTATACATCTAATGCATAGATAAGTCAATTATACTAAGTTTTCAAATTTGTAGACATTTATATTAATTTTGTTTACAATTTAGTAAAATTTATATCAATTTTAAATATATGATTTTATTTAAAGAAAAAGACAGATAAAATATAATAGTGATAAGGCTTACGTTAAATAAAAAAACACCGACTCTTTTTAGTCGGTGTTTTGTATGCTTTTACACTCCGAAATATGCCTGGAAGCCACCGTCAACGGGTACTAATGCACCGGTAACAAAACCTGCTTGTGAGCTGTCTGTAAGAAACAAAAGTGTACCTGTTAAATCCTCAGGAACACCGAAACGTCCCATAGGGGTGTGATTTAGCACTTTAATTGAACGCTCGGTAAGTGAACCGTCATCGTTTCTTAAAAGGGTTTTGTTTTGTGCTGTTTCAAACCAACCTGGTGCCATTGCATTTACTCTTATACCGCTTTTAGCAAAGTGAACAGCAAGCCATTCGGTGAAATTTGCAACGGCAGCCTTTGCAGCACAATAAGCACTTACCTTTGTTATGGCGTGATATGAACTCATTGAAGCTATATTTAATATATTTGCTCCCGGGTTATCAAGCATATCTGTTATAAATACTTGTGTAGGTATAAGTGTACCTACGATATTTAGATCAAATACGTAATTAAAATTTTCCTTTGTAAGGTCAAAAAAGGACACAACGTCAGGATTTTCAATGTCACCCTTTTCAAAAAATTCCTTTGTTGTAGTACCACGTGGGTGATTACCGCCGGCACCGTTTATAAGAATATCGACTTTGCCGAAAGCATTGTTTACTTCTTTTTTTGCGTTAATAACACTTTCTTTGTCTGTAACGTCACAGACTACTGCAAGACCTTTTCCGCCAAGTTCATTTATCTTGCTTGCGACCTCATCAAGTTTTGATTTTGTACGTCCAAGTACAGCAACATTCATGCCTTGCTTAGCGTAGGCATAAGCAAATTCACGGCATAGTATTCCGCTGCCGCCTGTAATGACGGCTGTTTTACCTTTGAAAAATTCATGAATATCCATTTTTATTCCTCCTGACCTGCAAGCTTTGCAGCTTGATCTGCCGTAATCAGTGCATCTATAATTTCATCAAGTGAACCGTTTAAGATTTGTTCAAGCTTATAAAGAGTAAGGTTTATTCTGTGGTCAGTTACACGGCTTTGCGGGAAGTTATATGTTCTTATACGTTCGCTTCTGTCACCGCTGCCTACCTGTGATTTTCTCTCGTCTGCGATTTCCTTGTTACGCTGTGCTTCCATAACGTCGTAAATTCTTGAACGAAGGATTTTCATTGCCTTATCTTTGTTTTTATGCTGTGATTTTTCGTCCTGACATGATACAACGATTCCTGTTGGGATATGTGTAATTCTTACGGCAGAGTCGGTGGTATTAACACACTGTCCGCCCGGACCTCCTGCACGGAATACATCTATACGCAAGTCGTTTTGATTAATTTCAACTTCCACGTCCTCAACCTCAGGAAGTACCGCAACTGTAACTGCCGAAGTGTGGATACGACCGCCTGACTCCGTTTCGGGGACTCTTTGAACGCGGTGAACTCCGCTTTCAAATTTCAAGCGGCTGTATGCACCCTGTCCCTGAACGGAAAAGCTGACTTCCTTATAGCCGCCTATATCTGTGGCATTAGAACTTAGAATTTCGATTTTCCAGTTCTTTGATTCTGCATACATAGAGTACATTCTCATAAGGTCAGCTGCAAAAAGTGCAGCTTCGTCACCGCCTGTACCGCCACGAATTTCCATAATTACGTTTTTCTCATCGTTAGGGTCCTTTGGAAGAAGAAGTATCTTTAGTTCTTCCTGAGCTTTTTGTACAGTTTCTTCAGCTTCAGCCATTTCAAGACGTATCATTTCTTCAAATTCTTTGTCCTGACCTGCCTCAAGCATTTCTCTATCGTCTTCAATAGTTTGTTTTGCGTTTTTAAGTTCTCTGTATTTATCAATAATAGGTGTAAGGTCTGAATGTTCCTTACAGTACTTACGCCATGAATCCTGGTCTGCTATTACATCCGGATCACTGATTTTTTCAGATACAAATGCAAACCTTTCTTCAAGTGCTTCCAATTTATCAAACATTATAAAATCTCCTTAAATATTAGTTAAATTTAGCATATATATAGATATTTTATAATATTTTACCCTTAGTGTCAACATTATTCTCAAATATAGAGATGATTTGGACATAAAAAATTAACAATTTGTTTATAGACATTCCAATATTCCTTTGATATAATATATAATGTATAAATTTAGGAAAGAGGTGGCGTACTTGAAAAGACGTAAAAAAGCTGTACTTTGTGCTGTTTTGGCATCACTTATGTTTTGTTCAAGTGCACGCCAAATAAGTGTTATAAACGTTTTGGCAGATACTGCTGTCAGTGAAGTTAAAGCACTTAGTGAGGCGGTAAATCTTTACGAAAGATTAACAGATACAGAAGTTCCGGTTCCTGACGAATTAACTGAAACCGGACTTGATATTGATATTTTGAAATCAGTAATGCTGGGTTATATAAATCTTGATGATACAGAAGAATCTCAGCAGGAGATGAGTATAAGAAAACAGGATTTTATGTCTGTTTTGTATAAGACGATAGTTTCATATAACGACAGTTATACTATTTATGAGGACGAGGCGAATCTGATTTTAAATAAATGTTACGATAACGCATATATAGATGAAGAAAACAGAGTCGCTTATGCTTTCATGATAAAGCAGGGTATTATTTCATCAGGAATAAACTCTGAACCGAATAAAGAAATCACAAACGATGAATGTGAAAAACTTATAAATGCTGTATACGATAATTTTGCCGGTAACGTAACTGTTACGGTAGGAGAGTGTGATATAACAGTTGGTGCAAATATACAGACTGTTTTTGACGTTTTAGGTATGCCAAACAGAATAGACCAGACAGAATATGGTTTTGAATGGTATGTTTATAACAGCGATTACTCAAAGTTTTGTATGGTAGGCGTTGAAGGTGATAGAATATGTGCTGTATATTCAAACGGTTCTGAATTTGAAATAAACGGTATAAAATCAGGTGATGATTTTGTAAGAACAGAAGAATATTCAGACAGTAAACTTTTAAAATTCTACCACGATGCAAATGGAAAGGTTGATGGTGTTTTATATAACCCAAGAGAAAAGGGAGTAGATGAAAATACTTCAGTTAAACGTTCAAAATCTCTGATAATGCTTGATATAATCAATGCTTACAGAAGTAAAAATATGAAACCTATATATGTAGAGGATTCACAAATGAGTTCTAACACATGGTTTTTGACACGTGATTTTAATCAAGACCAGGAAACTGACAACAATATAACAACACAGTCAGGAGAAGATGTGTTTGATGTGTACAGTGAACTTCTTACACAGGAAAATGATATTCTGACACGTGATTTGATGTATTCAGCTTCTGTCGGTATAAACACAGTAACAGACGAAGAGGGTAATATTCAGTTTAGCATTATGACGTCTGATTCAATAGCAGTGCTACCTGCTCCGGGAATTGTTGAAATACCGGAGGAAGATTACACACTTAATGAGGTTGAGGAAGTTACAACGCCTGTTTTAAAATCACCTACATCTGACAGTGAATATAAAAAAGGTGATGACGTAGTTATCGAACTTGAAATGCAGGCATCAACTAAATATCTTGTAGAGATGTTTGATATTGAAAATGACGAATATGCAGTTAATGAATATATAACAACCGATGATACAAAAATAACTCTTCCTGCAGAATTATTCAAAGAGGGAAGTGATTACAGACTGACTGTAAGCTCTATAACACCGACCGGTGAATCATTAAGCGGTGAAGAAGTGCTTGTAAGTTACGGAAGTGCATACGACAGCGGTGTCAATATTGTAACTCCGTATAATGACGGTGTTACAGACGATGATTATATAGAAATAACTTGGGAATCAGATCAGTACCATGATTTTTACGTTGACCTGTACGACCAGAATAACGATCTTATTGTAAGTAAAGTTGTTGAAGACGAATATGAGGCTGTTATTCAGGGAGTAGATCCGGGTAAATATTTCCTATATATAACAGCACTAAGACGTGGCAGCAGGGTTGAAAAGGCACAGGATTGTGTAACATTTACAGTTCAAAGTCCTGAACCTGTAATAAATGAAATAATACTTGACAAGGATGATAAGTACTATTTTGTATATGAAGATGAGGAGCTGGGGCTTCTTTACTTCTATGATGAGGAACTTGTTGACGTAGATGAAGAAGATGAAAATGGAAATGTAACAACTGTTACAAAGAAAAAGATTATACAAAAACAGGTTAAAGCTACAAAGGGTTACAGAGAATTGGCTAAGTACCGCTCAACACCGGAATATACAACAGGTGAGCCTGTTATAAGAAATTATAATTTGTCGACAGATACTTCGATGGGTAATGCAATTTTGGCTGAGGCAGAAAAGTATTTGGGAGTACCATACGTATGGGGCGGAACATCTCCGTCAGGCTTTGACTGCAGCGGACTTGTTCAATATGTATGCAATTCCTTGGGAATATCTGTAAACAGAGTTGCAGAAGACCAGTTTAAGAACGGAACTCCTGTAAATAAAGATGAACTTCAGCCCGGTGACTTAGTGTTCTTTGAACAAAATGGTTATATTCACCATGTGGGAATATATGCCGGTGATGGTATGATGCTTCATGCTCCGAGAACAGGTGATGTTGTAAAATATCAGTCGATAGAAACAGATTATTATAGAAGTGAGTACGCAGGAGCAAGACGAGTTTATTAAAACAGAGGGGGATAAATATGGCAACTGAAATTAAGGCTTGTACAAAATCGGGATACAGACGCAGAAATTCAATAATTATAACTATTATATTGCTTCTGGCATGCTTTTCGCTTGTGATGGTAATATATAATCTTATAAAAGGGGCGTATCTGTTTTCAGTGGCATGGCTTATTGCGACTATACTGGCTGCCACATACGTTTTTATAAGGATAAATACAGTTTTTGCTACTTATATTTCGGTGGACAGAATAAATCTGTACATGAAGAATTGGTCAAATGACTTTTTCCCTTATGATTACAATAATAAGATTAAAATTTTCAGTGAGTTTATACCTGCAAAAACTAAGATAGTTGAAATTCCGATAAATGAAATAAGAGCTATATATATAGGTACAAAAAACTTTGTGAAAAGAAATACATCACCTCAAGGTGACTTTGCAAAAAGTGTTGCTGTATTTGAAAAATCAAAGGACTTTTACCGTAAAAGAACAATTACAAGTATGGATATATTTTACGTTGAAACATTTGATGATGAGTGCTACTATATGCCGATTGTTAAATTTGATTCTAAAAATGTAATTAAAATAGTGCAGAACATTCGTCGCTATAACAGTGAGATTGAAGTCAGAACAAGCAGTAAAGAGTACAGAACATTAAGAAATGTTCCGAGATGATTATATAGATTGTTACTAATTGGTGTATATTTCTAATTATGTAATATATATGTAAATTATATTTTGTAGACTTTGTTAAATGTGTACAAAAAGAACTATTGCTTTTATTTTAATTTCACAAAAAACATAGTAATATTAAAAAAGAATTGAAATTTTAAAAGTTATAGTTTATAATGTAAATATATGAATGTAACTTGTATGTGTGTCGTGTGTAAGCAGACGCTCAAACAAAAAAACAAAAAAATCTATTTAGAAAAGGGGTAAAAGAAAATGAAGAAATTTTCAAAACTATTTCTATCATGTGCAGCAGTAGCAGCAGTGACAGCTGCAGTAGCAACATCAGCAATGGCTGAATCAGTTGACGTAACAGGCGATGTAACAGGTACATATGATACTGAAACTGGTAAGCTTGCAATTACAGCTCCTACAGATATGGATGCTGATTCACAGGCTACATTGCTTGTATATAATGCCGAAGCAGCTGCAACAGAAGTTACAGCTGACAGTGTTGTAGGTATTGACCAGGCAGCTGATGCAGCATTCACAAAGAATGGCTTAAAGGATAAGCCTCAGGTTCCAGCTGAAGGTAATACACAGTACACTGTAAAACTTGGTTACTATGCAGATGGTACATTCACAGTTAAGACAGGTACATTGACACTTGGCGAGCTTGAAGGTGTTGAAATTACTATCGGTGATATTAACGGTGACGGTAATATCAGAACAAATGATGCTACTAATGTTCTATGGTATACAGTAGATCCAACATCTCCTAATGCTGGTAATTCAGCTAAGGTAATACAAAAGACAGATGGTACAAGTGTTCAGGTCGGCGATATTAATGGAGATACAAATATCAGAACAAATGATGCTACTAACATCCTATGGTATACAGTAGATTCAACATCTCCTAATGCTGGTAATGCAGGTACAAAAGTTATGGGTACTATCGTTGACGCACCTGCAGCAGAATAATTTTTATTTCTAAATTAGTAATAACATAGTCTATACAGTTGTATAAAATACAACTGTATAGCTGTTATTAATATAGGATAATCTGAAAGGGGTTAAAACAAAAATGAACAAAAACAAGAAATTAATTTCTCTTGTTGCGGCTATTGCAATGATTTTTTCATTGTTTTCAAGTTTTACAATAGTAAATGCAGCAGGAGCAGGATTGACATTGTCAACACCTGAAGTTAGTGAAGATGGTTTGACAATGACGTTGGATGTAAACTATGAAAACATCACATCAGGTTTTCAAGATGGTAAGTTTGAACTTTCAATGCCTGAAGAGGTTACAAATGTAACTTCAAGCGTAGGTTCAACATATCAATACAAGAATGGCAAGTTCACATGGTCACATTCATTCGGTGGTTCTTCAACAGCAGAAGAATCCGGTGTACTTACTACTTTGACAATAACATTAAGCAGTGGTTTGGCATCTGCAACAGAAATTGGATTTGTAGGTGAAACTTACATATATGCAAATGATGGTACAGAGTTTGACATGGGTAAGGAAACACTGGCTGGTACAGGAACAACACTTCCTGCAGATCCGAATGCACCAACACCAAAGCCAACTACAGACGCAACACCGGCTCCAGTGGCAACAGAAACACCAGATGATAAGCCGGAAATAGATGAACCTGTAACAGCTACAGTTGGTTATACACTATCAACACCAGAAGTAAGCGAAGATGGTTTAACAATCACATTGGATGTTAACTATGTAGGAATTACGTCAGGTTTCCAAGATGGTAAGTTTGAACTTTCAATGCCTGCAGAAGTAACAGATGTAACTTCAAGCGTAGGTTCAACATATCAATACAAGAATGGCAAGTTCACATGGTCACATTCATTTGGTGGTTCTTCAACAACAGATGAATCTGGCGTACTTACTACTTTGACAATTAAGTTGAGCACACCTCTTGCATACGATAACCAGATCAAGGTTGTAGATGAAAACTACATTTATGCAAATGATGGTACAGGTTTTGAATTAGGTAAGACAGAAGGTTTTGTAGCTTCAAATGTAATTGTTCCTGCATTTGGTGAGGTTGAAGAACCAACAGAAGCTGGTTCAATAGACATGAATAAGGCTATTACAACAACTGTAACAGATACACCTGCAGCTGATGGTACATCACAGTATTTCATTATTGCTAAGGTTATGAAGGGTGAAAATGAAGCTGTATATGGTACAGATTACGTTGCAGAATACAACGGTACAAAGCTTACAGAAGCTCAGTATTCTAACCTAATCAATGGTCACTTTAAAGCTGAAAATGTTACAGAACTTGGCGTTACATCAATGCAAGATGTAATTGATAACGTGAAATATGTTGTATACGATAAGACAGTAAAAGTTGATGCTAAGCTTGTTGAAACAGCTACTGGTGAAATCCAGAATGGTGATGACGGCGAAGTATCAATTGGCGGTGGTTCTTCAACACCAAAGCCAACAGCTGGTCCTTCACTAACAGTTTCACCAACATCTAAGTCAATGGCTTACAACACAATCATGACAGTTACATCAACAGTTAAGAATCCTGTTGAAGGCGGAGCACTCACATATACAATAAAGAATCCGTCAGAAACTAAGATTGTTCTTGAAAAGCTTGGTGATGCTACATATGATGCAGCAACAGGTAAGGGTACAGCAAGATTTGCTTCACTTGAAGCTTCAGGTACAGCTACAATCACAGTTGCTTACGTTGATGCTGCTGGTGAAACAATCACATCAAAGGATATTAAGGTTACGGTAAGCAAGTCAACAACTGGTAGCAGCACAGGTTCATCAGATGATGACGATGATACAAGTAGTTCAGGTATAATTGCACCTCCGTTTGGTGGTACACCAACACCAGCTCCGGGCTATAAGCCAAACTTCCAGGATCTTGACTCAGTTCCTTGGGCAGTAGAAGCTATTAACGGTTTGGCTGCAAGAGGTATGGTTAAGGGTAGAAGTGAAACAGTATTCGATCCAAATGCTAATATCACAAGAGCAGAATACTGCCAGATGCTTGTAAATGCAATTAATGCAGGTAATGCAGCTGCTGAATCAACATATACAGACGTTCCTTCAGATGCTTGGTACTATAATGCAGTATCAGTTGCTTCAAGACTTGGTATCGTAAACGGCTTAGGCGATGGTAACTTCGGTCCTAACGAATTGATAACAAGACAGGATATGGCTGTTATGACATACAGAGCAGCACAGTCTAAGCAGATTAACCTTGATCCAGTAAATGATCAGATCACATTTGAAGATTCTAACGATATCGCTTCTTACGCATTTGAAGCTGTTATGACTCTTCAAAAGGCTGGTATCATCAATGGTATGACAGAAACAACATTTGAGCTACTATCAAATGCTACAAGAGCTCAGTCTGCTAAGATTCTATACGAGACATTCGTAAAATAATCATAGTAAATTATATAAAGAACAGTCCTTAGGGGCTGTTCTTTTTTTGAAATTTATATATTTTTGAAGTGTATAACTTTTAAAAATTTATGTACCATATATATAAAGAGGGATTTTATTTATAAATATATGGTTTAATTAATATTGACAAATAACGTAAAATATGGTATCATACCCTTAATAAAAGGGAGTAGCTTGCGCGTTTTGCGTAATATGGTGTCGTCAATACACGATTGCTATGCAGTCCGTATCATATTCTAAGAAGCAAGACTTTTATTACAGAGATGTGCTGTAATAGAGGTGTTGCTTCTTTTTTTCGGCACAAATAACTTATAAGGAGATGTTTTAATGGATGCTTATCAAATGAAAAAGGACGATGTCCTACGTGAGCTTGGCTCAAGTGAAAATGGTTTGTCGCAAAGACAAGCGGAGGAAAATTTAAGTAAGTTTGGTAAAAATGAATTACAGGAAGGTAAAAGAAAAAGCCCTGTTATGGTATTTTTAGAGCAGTATAAAGATTTTCTTGTAATTATCCTTATTATTGCAGCTATTATTTCCGGTGTGTTAGGAGATGCCGAAAGTGCTATTGTAATCCTTGTGGTTATTACAATTAATGCTATATTAGGTACAGTTCAGCATATAAAAGCAGAACAATCTCTTAATAGTTTGAAGGAAATGTCAGCGCCCACTGCAAAGGTTATACGTGATGGTGAAATATCAGTAATTCCTGGCAAAGATGTAGCAGTTGGAGATGTAGTTGTAGTAGAAGCCGGTGACTTTGTTTGTGCTGATGGACGTATTATAGAAAATGCGTCTTTAAAGGTAGACGAAAGTGCAATGACTGGTGAAAGTGAGCCGGTTGAAAAGCAAGAAGAAGTCCTTGAAGGTGAAAAGCCACTCGGAGATAGAGTAAACATGATGTACTCCGGAAGTTTTGTTACCTATGGACGTGCAAAAATGGTTGTAACTGGAACAGGCATGAATACTGAAATAGGTAAGATTGCTGCGTTGTTAAAAAATACACAGGAAAAGAGAACACCTCTCCAAGTCAGCCTTGATAACTTCGGAAAGAAACTATCTTTTATAATTATAGGTATTTGTATAATGGTTATGAGTTTGACTCTTTTGAGAAATGAAAATGGAATCACTCTTGATTCATTTTCAGAAGCATTTATATTTGCGGTAGCATTGGCAGTTGCAGCAATCCCTGAAGCATTAAGCTCAATAGTTACTATTGTGTTGTCGGTGGGTACACAAAAGTTAGCTAAAGAAAATGCTATTATTAGAAAATTACAGGCTGTTGAAGGCTTAGGCAGTGTGTCTATAATATGCTCAGATAAAACAGGTACACTTACTCAGAATAAAATGACAGTTCAAAAGTTTTATTTTGACGGAGAAGTTGTTGATAAGGACACTGCACCGAATGTAAGACAATCACAGCTTATAATAGACGGTGCATTATGTAACGACTCAACACGCAAAGACGGACAGGAAATAGGTGACCCAACGGAAATCGCTCTTATAGACTTCTCTAAAAAGCATAATCTTCCGGCAGAGGAAATGCGTAATAAGTTCCCACGTTTGGGCGAAATTCCGTTTGATTCTGACAGAAAGCTGATGAGTACAGTACACGAAATTGGCGAAAATTACAAAATGCTTACTAAGGGTGCTGTTGATGTACTTGCTTCAAGAATTGTCGAAGTTAAAACAATGGAAGGTAAACGTGACTTTACTTCAAAGGATTTAGAGGATTTAAAGCGTGTAAATATGGAGTTCTCTCAAATGGGATTGAGAGTTCTTGCAGTTTGTGAGCGTGATGTAGAAAATGTTAATGTCACAGTTGATGATGAGAAGGATTACATTTTGTTAGGTCTTATTGCGATGCAGGATCCTCCAAGAGAAGAAAGTGCAGAAGCTGTTGCAAAGTGTAAGAGTGCAGGTATAATGCCTATAATGATTACAGGCGACCATCTTGTTACTGCATCTGCGATAGCTAAGAAAATAGGTATTCTTGACGATAGCAGACGTGCTGTTGAAGGTGCGGAAATAGAAAATCTAACAGATGAAGAACTTGATAATTTCGTAAGTGATGTTGCTGTATACGCAAGAGTTTCTCCGGAGCATAAAATCAGAATAGTCAGTGCATGGCAAAGAAAGGGCTATATCGTTTCAATGACGGGTGATGGTGTTAATGATGCACCGGCACTTAAACAGGCTGATATAGGTGTTGCTATGGGTATAACAGGAAGTGAAGTGGCAAAGGACGCTGCTTCAATGGTTCTTACAGATGATAATTTTGCAACGATTGTCAAGGCTGTTGAAAACGGCAGAAATCTTTACAGAAACATTCAGCGTGCAATTCAGTTCTTGCTTTCGGGTAATGCGGCAGGTATATTGACGGTGCTATATGCGTCTATTATGGCTTTGCCTGTACCGTTTAAAGCAGTTCATTTGTTGTTTATAAATCTTCTTACAGACAGTCTTCCAGCTATTGCTCTTGGTGTAGAACCGCATAGTGCTGATGTTATGACTGAAAAACCAAGACCAAAACAGCAATCAATTTTAACAAAAAAGGTAATGACAAATATAGCTGTTGAGGGACTTGTAATAGGTATTATAACGGTAATAGCTTTTTATATAGGTCTTATGAGAAGTGAAAATACAGCCAGTACGATGGCATTTGCGACACTATGTCTGTCAAGATTGGTACATGGATTTAACTGTAAATCAGATAAACCTGTTTGGTTCACAAAGAAAATGTGGAATAACAGAAGTATGATAGGTGCATTTTTAATTGGATTTGTTTTACTAAATGCAGTATTGCTTGTACCGTTTTTACAGAGAATATTCTCAGTGGAAGTGCTTCAAATATCAGAGTTACTGACAATATACGGACTTGCTTTAGCGTCTTTTGTCGTTATACAGATATTAAAAACAATAAGAAATAAGTTTAAAAGAAATTAATTTTATAAGCCCTAAAGGAATTTATCCTTTGGGGCTTGTTTTTGGATAAATTTTGACAATAAATAAGGCATACACAGTAGTTACTGAGTATGCCAAGTTTGTTTTATAGTTTAAATCATGATGCAAGAATTACAAGAACCATTGTTGTAATAAGGAAAAGAATAGCAACGGTTGTTGTAAGTTTTACGAACATTGCTTCTTTAGTAGTTCCGCCGTTTTTCTTAAAGAATGAATCGCCCATATCAGAAGAAGCACCCTGAATACCTCTCATACCAGGATCCTTACCCTCCTGAGCCATAACTACAAATATAAGAGCAATAGCAACTATAAGGTGAAGTACCAAAAATAGATTCTGCATGGAATTAGCCTCCTTTATCTCAATAGTAAATCATTAAACACCTATCCATTATATCACAAATTTTAAAATTTACAATAGTTTTTATAAAAATATTCGTATTTTTTTGTATTAAAATATAACAATTATAAAAACAATGACTATATAAATTAAATATAGCAGGATTTATATAGTAAAGAATGGATAGTTTTTTATAGGTTGATTTTTAGTTATATCAACCTGTGGTTGATGCGAATTAACTTGATATGTTATACCATTTTTGAGAGTGGTGTGTTATACTTTAATTAATGACAGTGCTGTTAAATTTGATGATAGGAGAACAATTGAAATGGATGTAGGTAAAAAATAAAGGAATTACGAAAAAAACGTGACATTACGCAGGAACGACTTGCGGAATATCTTAACATTTCCACACAGGCGGTTTCAAAATGGGAGAATGGTATTGCACTTCCAGATATTACTCTTGTTCCTCCACTTGCTGCATTTTTTGGCATAACTACGGACGAATTGTTGTCGTTTGATAAAAAAATTGCAGATGAAAAATTATGTAGTTACAAAGAAAAATTGAGGGAATTACGTTTCAAATTTGATGACGAGGGCATTATTAAGTTGATGCGCCAAGCTCTAAAGGGATATCCGGGAAATTATGAATTTATGATAAATCTTGCAGAAAGGCTTTCTCATACCGCAAAACTGGAACCATATACTGCGGCAAATGAAATAATATCCTTATGTGAAGTTGTTTTTGAGGATTGTCCGGATGAGGAGCTGCAGTTAGCTGCAAAAGAACTGCTCTGTGGCTTTTATCCATTTGTCGGAAAAAAGGAGAAAGTCTTAGAACTTGCCAAAACTTTGCCTTCTTTTAATGATTGCAGGGAATTTATTATGTAGTGGATTTTGCGAGGCGAGAATGAAAAATACGAACGTGTAGAGCAAAATCAAAGCAATATTATTATGCTTGTAGATATGTTGGTTGGAAAACTTATTTACTTGTCCTCAAATGGATTTATGGGCGATAGATTGTCAGTTGAGGAGAAAATACAGTTCGCTGAGTCGGCATTACAAATTTACAGCTCGATTTTCTATGAGGGGCATAAGGCTAAAAATAGTGGTCAATTTAGGCATATTTATGAACGAATGGCGGAGTTGTATTGTATGACAGATACTGATAAAGCTATTAAAATTCTTCATCTTGCAGCAGAGTCGGCTATTGCATATGATGAGCAGATAAGATGTGATGAAAATTATACATCTATGTTTGTCTGTGACTGTAAATGCTCACATAACGATTTTTCGGACACTATAAGATTATTGCAGCTTATGGAGCAACGCAAAGCATTTGATGTGATTAGAGAATGCAAAGAGTATCAGGATATAAAAATGCTTTTACAAGCAAATTTATAAGAATAAAATATATTTTAAGGAGTAATCCGCTCAAAAAGCGGATTACTCTTTTTATTGTAAAAGAAACCCCCTAGATAGTCTAGGGGTTCAGTAAAGCTTAAGCGATGAAAAAGAAAACTCCTTTTGATATAATAAAATTACGACTGTCAGAAACAATAAAGATATCAAAAGGAGTTTTTAAAGATGTCAAATCAAGAATCATTACATAGTTTATCACATACAAAATGGAATTGCAAGTATCATGTAGTGTTTGCACCTAAGTACAGACGAAAAGTGTTTTATGGAGAAAAAAGATTAGAAATAGGGAAAATATTAAGAGAATTATGTAATTGGAAAGGAATAAATATAATAAATGCAGAAGTATGTCCAGACCATGTACATATGTTAGTTGAAATACCACCAAAAATGAGTGTATCAAGTGTTATGGGATTTTTAAAAGGAAAGAGCAGCGTGATGATATATGAAAGATGGGGAAACATGAAATACAAATATAAAAATCGTCAATTTTGGTGTAGAGGGTATTATGTGGATACAGTAGGAAAAAATACAAAAGCGATAGACGCATACATAAGTAATCAGTTGAAAGAGGATAGAATAAATGGACAACTCACGATAGATGATATAGATCCATTTAAAGAGTAGGTCGGTTAACCGGCAGCGTGGAACAGCCTTTAGCGAGTGGCAGTCGTACGTACGCGCTTTTGTGCGTGGCTAGAAAATAGGGCTATGCCCGTTGAGGAAAAACCCCCAGCTTAGCTGGGGGATATTTATTAAAATTTTATGAAACAAAAAAGTGTTCTTATGGAGTAGAATCCTATAAGAACACTGATAACTGGTTGCGAGGGCTGGACTTGAACCAACGACCTTCGGGTTATGAGAAGGTTATTTTATTTT
>CALXQE010000105.1 GCA_944390495.1 uncultured Clostridia bacterium | reverse complement strand
CTCATTCGGCAGACAAAACCTTTAAGGTTTTGTCTGTCGTTTTTTTGTGGGATAAAAATACATTAAAAAATATAAGTAAACATCTTTTTTTAAACTTGACAAATATTTACTATGTAATATAAAATATCTATATATGAGCGAATCGGGGTGAGGTAATGGCACGTAAATCGCAGTTTTTAGTGCGTCTTTTCAGACCGTATTTTTTTGCCCTTGCATTGGTTTTGACTGTGGGTATGTTGACTTTGTATTTTGCATCGGTGGAATATACAAAAAATAACGCATATAATTCTGCAGAGCAGCTTGCCCAAAAAACTGCACAGCAGACAGATACCTACATAGATGAACTTGATTTATTGGCAGAACAGGTAATGCGGCAGCCGAATATTTTGAATATGTTTTATAGGCTGAAAAGTGATAATAATCCTGAAAATTATTTTAAAGAAGATATTTTAAATAATTTGGATATATCATCAAGTTTAAAAAAATCTTCTTGTAGGAAGAGAGCATAACAGTAATATAATAATTTATAATGACAGCGGCGATATTATTTCAAGTCAGGAATATACTCTATCTGCTAATTCGTGTGAAATTACTTTAGGACGCTATAATGAAATGCTCAGTCGTGTTTCAAAGAATGAAAGTTATATTATTTTTCCCGATAAAAATGTTTGGACGAGCAGTGATGAAACATATATAACACTGGTAAAGGCAATGAAAAACTCATATTCTGATGATATCTGCGGTATTATAGAAGTCAGAGGAAATACAGATGATTTTATAAACAGTATTGTAGGAGATATGGACTCGGGATATTCAATTTCAATATGTGACCGTACGACAGGCGAAACAACACCTCCTTTGCCTCGTGCTTTAACTGATGAAACAATTAAAACAGTAACATCTCCCCTAAATAATACGAACTGGGAAATAGAAATAGACTATATGTATCCTATAAATACTGCATTTAAAGTGCAGCTTATTTTAGTAATGATTGTTATATATATTCTTTTGCTTTTTATGGCTTTTAGAATTACTAAGCTTATAGGAAGAAGCGTGCTCGAACCTCTTATAAAACTTACAGATCATGTACATACGATACATGATACAGATACACCTGTGAATTTAGTAGATGATAAAGCCATAGATGAGATACAGGAGCTTGAAGTAAGTTTTGGAGAAATGTTTGAGAGAATCAATTATCTTGTAAATCAGGAAAAGAAGGCATATTCCCTTGCACTTCAAGCACAGATGAATCCGCATTTTTTGTATAATACTCTTGCGGTCATAGGTTCTGCGGGCGAAGAGGGCGGATGTGAGAATGTATCGGATATGTGTTTAAAACTTTCTGACATGCTCAGATATGTAACAGAATACGAAACGGTTACTGTGCCTTTAAAAGATGAAATCGAGCATACACAAAATTATCTGTCGCTTATGAAATCAAGATATGAGGACTATTTTTCTTATTCTATTGACGTGGAAAAGGATCTTTTAAATATGCCGGTACCGAAGCTTTTTATTCAGCCGTTAGCTGAAAACTGTTTCAAGCACGGTTTTAAGGAAAAGGCTCCGCCGTGGAATATTTCAATAAAAATGCGTGGAGTTGAGTCTGTATGGACACTTGAAATAAAAGATAACGGAACAGGAATAAGTGATGAAAAAATAGAAGCCATATCAACCAAAATTTCAAAGGCAATCAGTGAGAAAAAATTTAATGATACAGCAGGACTTGGAATTGCAAATACAATTATTCGCTTGAAAATGACACATAACGAAAAAATAGATTATTCAATAACAAATGATAACGGTATGAAAATAAAAATAGTATCAGGTAAAGAGGGGGGGAAAATTGATGTTTAAAGTTTTGATAGTTGAAGATGAACCTCCTATTATGCGTGCGGTGAAAAATGCGGTTGAAAATGCAGATGATGATTTTTCAGTAGAAAGATGCTGTATAAACGGAAAAGAGGCGGCAGATATTCTTGAAAAGGAAGATTTTGACGTTGTAATAACCGATATTAAAATGCCGTTAATGACGGGAATTGAACTTGCAGGGTGGATTTACAAAAACAAGCCTGAAACAATGGTTATACTGTTAAGTGGATATCAGGATTTTGAATATGCAAGAAAAGCTTTGGAGTACAAGGTGTTTGATTA
The DNA here is from genome assembly GCA_944390495.1 of uncultured Clostridia bacterium. GTDB lineage: Bacteria > Bacillota > Clostridia > UBA1381 > UBA1381 > Hominilimicola. The sequence goes on along the minus strand of CALXQE010000105.1, from coordinate 33,406 downwards.
TATTTTAAAACCTGTTTCAAAAGATAAGGTGAAAAACCTTACAGAACGTATTAAGACAGAGCTTAATAAAAACAGCTCCGTACGCACCATAAGAAATGGTGAAAAATATATCGTTGTAATGCTTGCCTGTGCCGGAACATACCTACTTCGTGGTTCAGATGTACTTATGCCTGGAGAAAGATTTTGGGCAGATGATACGATAAATGAAATAATGAATAAAATACTTCTTCCTTCTGAGCAGTATGTGTTTTTTAATACGAATGTACAGACGGAGCGTATAATTGTTATAAGTACAGATACAATTAAACGCCAAGAAGTTATTGTACAGGATTTTGCATCAAATCTAAAAGGTTCTTTACCTGTTACTATAATGTATATGGCAGGAGTTAAATTTAAGGATGCAGGAAAGAGTGTTCCTGTCCTTCGTGAACAGCTTATAAAACGCCTTATACTCGGACATTCACAGATTATTTCTTGTAATGCTCCCACAGATACTTTTGATAATATGGCAAATCCCTATTCAAAGGAAGATATTGAGTTGGTTGCTTCTGCAATAAGAAAAGGAAATGAACAGTCAGTTAAAGAAAGTCTTGGACGAATTTTGTTTTCAATGCGGGATAGTCAGGCGACACAGGAGGATGTTATAGGTCTTTTAAATGTTATACTTGATACGTATACGCTTAATTATCCTGATAAATTAAAAAGAAAAAACAGTTCGGTAAAACGTGAAATAGTAACAGCGGTAGCTGATTTTACTTCTTATGAGGCACTTTTGGAGGATACCGCATCTATCTTTATGACGCTAAGATCAAATAAAATTGATTAAGACAGATATTCAAGGTTTGCCGATGATGTTGAAGAATATATTGTTAAAAACTATAATAAAAGTATTACAAGTGAAACACTGTCAAAGGAATTTGGCTTTGTTCCAAGTTATATAAGTCGTATTTTTAAAAAGAAAAAGGGTGTGTCACCAAGTGAATATATAACAAAATATCGTATAAAAATGGAGAAGAAGGCACTTGTGGAAAATCCGGATATAATGATAAAAGAAATAGCTGATATGACAGGATTTAAGGAAGCATACTATTTTTCAAAGACATTTAAACGTGAAACAGGTATGTGGCCTACTGAATTTGTTAAAAAAGATGAAAATTAATCTATTGTATTAATGTTTATACTATTGTTTAGAGGAATGATATAATGAAAAATAAGATTATGGCAAAATTTATTGAAGCAGGAAGTGAATATTTTCTATATTTTTTTGCTTATTCGGTTATTGGTTGGTGCTATGAAGTCTTTTTAGAAACAGTTGTGTATAAGTGGGGATTTTCAAATCGAGGCGTACTATTTGGACCATACTGCCCTGTATATGGATTTGGTATGTTGTTGTTTATTTTTACTATATACAGATTTATAAATAATAAATCACTTAAAATACGTGTTTTGATGATTCCATTAGTTATAGTGGGATGTGCACTTATCGCAACAGCAGTGGAGCTTGTGACTTCGTATATATGTGAAATTTTTACCGGTTCTTGGCCATGGCAGACATACATTAATTACAGCATAAATTTTCAGGGAAGAATAGCACTGTCACCGTCGATACGGTTTGGACTTGGCGGAGCTTTATTTCTTTATATAGTGCAGCCTATACTTTCATACGCTGTAAAACGTCTTGGAAACAGTAAAACTATAATTGCAGCTATTTTAATTTTGTTAATGATTATCGATCTTGTATTAACGATAATTATATAATATAGTACTTTATGTGATAAAAAGTGATTTTACATAATACTGAATATAAAAAGAAATATGTTTCCAAATGTTATAAACATAAAACCAAACGAGAAGATGAAAGTAGAAAAATGTGATATATTATCATCGTGATATTCAAATATATTTGCTGATAGGAGGAGAATTATGAAAAAAGCAAAATTTATTGCAGGAGTGATTATCATGAGTATGGTATTAAACTTAGCGTCTGCGTTTACTTATGTGTATGCAGGAGAAAATAATATAGGCTCGTGGGGAGATAACGGTGACGGAACGTATAATAACCCACTTTTGCCGGGAGATTATTCTGACCCCGGCTAATACGAGTAGGAGATGACTATTACCTTATTACGTCAACATTTCAGCTGTCACCGGGTCTTACAATTCTTCATTCAACAGATCTTGTAAACTGGGAAATAATAAATGTGGCAGTAGACGACATTTCGCAGATAAGAGAAAGATTTAATTGCGACCAAATGGATAGAACAGCATACGGAAGAGGTATATGGGCACCTTGTCTTACATATAACGAACAAAATAAAACATTTTATATCAATTTCGGTACACCTGACGAAGGGTTCTTTATGGTAAAAACTCAGGATATATACGGCGAGTGGAGTGACGTAATTGAACTAAAAAGACCTGACGGAACTGCTTTCGGAAAAGGCTGGGATGACTGCGGCGTGCTTTGGGACGACGATGGACAGGGGTATTTCATAGGTACAAACTTTGACGGTTCATACAGCAAAGCAAAAGATGCGTCTGAAATCTCAGAAGGATGTAGTAAGTTAACAGAAATTGTTGTACCGTAAAGCGTTTAAAACATAGAGGGTGCGGCATTCTCCATGTGTGATAGTCTTAAATAGGTTACATTTAACGGTAATGCACCGGCAGAAGTTGGAAGTCTTGCCTTCGGTGAAAACGAAGATTTGAAAGTTTATTTCTACACAGGAGCAGGAGGATTTACTACTCCTACTTGGAAAGAGTATAAGAGTGTACAGCTTAATGGAACACCAGTTCCTATACCTGAACCGAAACTTACTGAAATAAGAGTGACAGGCGGCAGAGATACTGGAATACGTGGTTTTATTTTAGAGCCGTTTAAAGCAAGAGCTTATGACGATATAGGTGATGAGATTACCTATATTGAGTTTAACTGGAAAGTAGAAGGTAATGGAACAATCGGCAACAGAGTTGTAACGATAAATGAAGAAGCACAGGCAGGCGATAAGGTAACTGTAAAAGTTTCAGCTACATATAATAGTGATACGGTTACAGCTGAAAAGGTTATTAATGTAACATCTACATTATACTTTGATTTCGGCAATGTATACACAAAGATAAAGCCGTTTTTACCAGGTTCAATGGAAGAAACAGAGATTTTAGATACAGGTATTACAACTACTGTAACAGTTTCTAAATCAACTAATTACAGTAACGTTGAAATAATGAATAAAGATACAAAATCTCAGAGTGGATATTATCCTTTCAAAAACGGACTTCCTGGTGATTTTTACTATTTGTTCATAAGCGGTGAAGGAAAGAACGTTTTAAAACTTCCGTTTTATATTTATATAAGATTCCTATTATTTAATATATTTTACTTATTCCGAGGTATCTGAAACCGTCGGGCTGTTCAACCATAATTTCAATAAGAGATTCGATTGAAGATTTCAGTTCCTCATGAAGTTTCGGATTTTCAGAATTTTTTATTTGAACCGTTGACTTTATAAGTGAATTGAACATTTCAGTATCATAACGTCCTCTGTATATACCGCCGCCTGAATATATAGGTTCAGCTTTAAAAATTATAAAAAAGCGGGTCAGGCTGATTTTCCTTTGAAAAGGAATGGAGCGAACGGCTTGGAACAAATAAAATATCACCGCTTTCCATTTTATATTCGGTTGTGCCGACAGTTACTGTGTAGCAGCTTTTATAAGCAAGAGGTTTCATGTTGTTTAAATTTTCCCAAAGAAATACTTTCGCTGAAGCTGTATTTACTGAAATTTCAGATAATGATACTTCGTTTTGTCCCTTTTTAAGAGTTACAGGTTTGATGTCAATTTTACTTAATGTATCACCGTCGTATTGTGCAATTATTAAATTTGCGTCTGTGTTTGTTTCTTTTAAGTTCTGCATAATGATTGCTTTTTCAAAATTAGAATCATTTTGAGTAACTTTAACTATATCAAATTCGTTATCACTTTCAGGATAGTTTTCTTCTCCTGAATTTTTTGCAATATATACTTTTGCAAAAGCTGCCTTTGTGAAAGTCATATCACAGTCAATGCTTGAAACTCCGTCAGCTACTTCTGGAATGGCAATTGACTTTTCAGCAATTTTTTTATTATTTTCATCAAATACTTTTACGACCGCAGCATATTCGCCATCTGCACTTTCTGTTTTTTCAATAATTATTCCGTCTAAGCCGCTCGCATTTGAAATATCTGTTTCACCGTTCTTTAAAAGCACACCCTTAATATCGTACGGACACTTTTCAGATAGGGAAGTTCTGATAGTCACGGGGAATGTAGCTGATACTTCATCAGTCTGCATATCTGATTTTATAAGTGTAGCCTTAATAGTTATCACTCCGTCAGAAGCATTTTCAGGAACAGTGAGTGTACCGTCATCACTAATTGACGCACCGTTTGTTTCGCCTACAATTTCCCAATTTGTATCACGCTGTGGAATAACTACTCCGTCAGCTAAAGGAATAGCAGTATATTTTGAAGTTCCGCTTTTTACGACTTCATCTCCGAAAATTTCGACCTGTGAAGCATTACCTAAAGCCTTTAGTAATAAAGTTACTGATTTACTAACACCGCCGTATTCTGCCGTAACGATTACCGTTCCGGCAGAAGCTGACGGTAATATAGAGAGGGAGCCTGTTTGGTCTATTGACACACCGTTTGCTTCACTTACAGAGTATGTAACCTGTGCCGTATCATCCGCTGTGCCTTTTGCGATAATATCAGATTTACCCATTTCTGTTGTAACACTTGTGTATACTTTAGCGTTATACTTTACTGTCTGTGTTTGAGGAGTAATGTACATTTCATTGATGTTATCCTGTGAAGTAAGTTCTAATGTGTCAGCTGAGTCTACAACTTCTATTTTTGAAATGGCAGTAGAACTCCATTTACCAAGCTTAATATCAATTTGTGACAACTCTTCGGATAGTTTTACTGTGGTTGTATACCATTTATCAAAATCGCAAGTACCTTGAACATCTATTGTTTCTTTGCCTATTGTCATAGTGTTGGCATTACCGGCACTTCTGTTTTTAGTGCCGTTATTTGTTGATGTAGGTTTTGAATATGTTATTTTAACATATTTTCCCGAAGGAACAGGATTATCAAACTTTATAGTTACTGAAACATCGCTGTTTCCGCCTGAACCTATAAACATATAATAGCCGTTTTCAGGTAGTGTTGTGCCGAGAGGATAATATCCCGTACCTGTTTTGGTTGATGAATCCATAATTGCAACATTGTTATAATTTGTACTGCTTGTTAATATTTTTAAACCTGTTTCCCCGATTTTTGTTTCAGATAATGAAGATGTGTTAAATTCCTTTATCTGATTAAAACTATCACCGAAAGTATATACAGGATTTTCTTCAGGTGCAGGAGGCTCTTCTGTGTTCTTTTCCAATACATAACTATTAGTTATGTCGCCGTCTGTAACGGTAAAAGTATTTTCTGATGCGTTGTATTTTCCGATTTCATTTTTTGTAACTGCCTTATAGCTTCCTTCTGCAAGATACAGAACCAATTTACCGTTTTCATCTGTTGTATGTTTTGTTGTTTGGTATTCTGTTGCACCGACTGCCTCAACTGTAACTTCCATATCGGCACATGGTTGTCCGTCACAAGTGTATGTAAGAGTTACCATTTTGCCTGGCTGGATAATAAGTTTTGGAGGGTTATCGCTGTTTATGCCTGAAAGTGTAGCAACTGACGCATAATTTGACGCAATACCCATACCTATTTCATTTCCTGCATAATTTCTTAAATATTCTGTCACGTCGATTGATGAATAGTTACCTGTTGGGAATACACTTGCTGTATTTGAATTTATTTTTGTAATTTCGGCAACTGGTGAATATTCCGGATTTCCGAATACTGCTGTATTATCCCAATCTATACCAACATCTGATATTGTTATTTCCCCGTTTCTGTCCTTTTCTATTTCATTTCCGTATACAGCCAATTTTGCAGATACTATTTTTGAAAAGTCCATACTGTCTAAATTAAATTTAACAAGCCCGTATGATGTATTGTCTGTACTGCCTGCTTTGTAGTAATTTACATACATTGTACTGTCAGACGCTGTATTAGTTACTTTGTTAAGATCGGCAGTATCTGTTGCCGGTATTTCAATGGCTTCTGTTACAGGTATTTGATTTTCGTATTCGGCAATTACATTGTAAAAAGACAGTACACTCTCATTTGTTTCAGCATCAACAAGGGTAGGTGTAAAGCGTTTTCCGTACATACAGTCAACAGCTATTATACCTGCAAGTTCTTCCTCCGTTGTAATAACAACTGTTTTTCCGTCAGGTTGAAGTGTGGCACTTGTTATTGTCATTTCTGTGCCTTTGTCCTTATTTGATGCCGTAACTGTTCTGCTTGCACCTTTACGTACAACAAATTCTTTCGTAAGGTCACCAAGTTCTATTTTAACACCGCCGCCGCTTACATTTGTAATACCTATGCGTTTTACCCCGGTAGCCAATTTAAGACCGTCAGTATCTTTAAAGGTCAAAGTGATTTCTTTATCACCTGTCACCTTAGCTGTGTCAATTTGTGCTTGTCTAAATGAAATTGACTCATCGCCGTAAACAACAGCCTTTGCACATCTTGCCCACTTTTCGCCAAGCTTTACATTTGAAGCGGCACTGTTGTGTATCGTGTCGCCAAGTTCAAGTTCGCCTGTACCTACAACGTACACATTATCATACAAAGTTTCGTTTTGACGCTGTACATCTTTTACGTATGACCATGCGTCATAATATCCTTGTGAAGAATTACTGTCTTGATTTGCGTCGTTTAGCTGAGTTGTGATTATCGGTACATTTTCACCGAAAAATTCACGGAACGCATCAAACATTTTTTGTTGAAGGTTCTTATATGAATACGCATAATTTTCATTTATTGCATCGTTACAGCCTTGATACCATAAGATACCCTTTATATTTGTTGAAGGCATTTTATCAAAGCATGATTTAAGTGCATTAAATAAATAACCGCTGTTTGCATCGCTGTCACGTATACCTGTTATCCATTGATACATATTTGTACCGCCGACAGATGACTGGATTATACCGACAGGTACATTTTCGCTTGCTGCAATTTCTCTTGCAAAGCTTGTAACAGGTGAAGTTCTTACACCTGTTTTGAAAAATCTGCCCTCACCTGCAGGGTGTGACATTTCGTGCCAAGTACAGTCTTCCGCATACATTATGTGCATGTTTTCGTTTATAGGGTCATCTGTTTCATGGTCAAAGTTATCTGTAATTGCACCCATATCAGTCATATTAGACTGACCTGCCGCAACCCATACATCACCGACGCCGACCTTATCATATTTTGCAACTTCACCTTTGTCAGATTTTACTGTAATATCATAAAGTCCTGTACTAAGAGTTTTTGTATATGTAAACTCATTTCCGTCAATAACGGCATCTTCTACTGTGCCGCCAATGTCAACGCTTACAGTTGTTGCATCAGAAATGCTTCCTTTAATAGTGATTTCTGATGTATCGTTTTCATCACGCTGATAAATTTGATATGACATCGGACCTGACGTAACAGCTACGCCGTTTACATATTCTAAAGCTGTGTCAAGAGAGGCTACAACATCTTCACCTGATAAAACTTCGACCGCTTCACAGTTCCTGACATGGTTAAATTCAAGCACTCCCTTAGCTGATGCGGTAATTTCTTCAGATTTTAATACAGTCCCGTCCTTTAAAAACTGCTCCACCGTATAGCTTGTATCAGCTGCATCAGCACCAAGGTACGCACGAAAAACAGGTTGATTTATTCTCATACCTTGATAAACGTCAGGTATCTCGGTCACTGTTTTTTCTTCCGTATCATCTTCGTAGCATGTTTGTGAACCAACTACGTTTTGATGTGTAAAATACGGTGTTTCTTCTGCGTATGTCGGCAATGTACCGATGGACGCACAAAGCAGTGACGCACTTAATACACACGAAATGATTTTTTCTTTCATTTTAATTCCTCCTTTTAAATTTCTTGAAATCATTATATCATGTCGTTATATGTGTTAGTGTAACGATTAGTCAGTTCTTTTTATCAAAAAGTCAGATTTTCCTGTTTACATTTTCATTTATTTGAATTATACTATAAATTATAGACAGTCAATAAATCGGGGGGTGTTTTTGATGAATCCGCACAGTCAAAATCAAGTGCTTAATCAGCATTTATCAAGGCTGGAAATTGAATTTATATTGATTGATCATGGACTTTGCCCTGACTGGTCGAGGGAAGAACATACACGCCGCCGTGACTGTATGTATTTAATCCTTGAAGGACAGGGAAAAATAACAATAGACGGGAAAGAATATTATCCAAAGAAAAATGATATGGTATTAATACCTAAAAAAACAAGGGTATCGTTATACTCTGAAAATGAAACTTGTTATAATAAATATTGGTGTGATTTTATGGCATGGCTTGACGGAAAATCATTATTTGATATAATTGATTTTCCGTATTTAATACATCTTGATGACATAAGTTATGCAAAGTCTTTGTTTGACAGACTTGATGAGCTTCATATAAAAACTGATATTGGTTCGGCACTTTTAATCAAAGCAACAGTTATAGAACTTCTTTCATTTTTCCTAAAAAACGACGCAGGAAATAATAAATTTAAAGAAAATAAATTTGTAGATAATGTATCTTCATTTATAGAGGAAAATATAGATAAAAAATTGAGCGTAAAAGAAATAGCAAAAATTACAAAATATAATGAAAAATATTTTATTGAATTATTTAAAAATAATTTTGGTATGACTCCGGCAAAATATGTAAAAATTATGCGTTTGGAAAAGGCTAAACGTGAACTGCTGTATGCTGATCACCCTATATCTTATGTAGCAAATAAAGTTGGTTATTCTACTTTACAAAAATTTTCACATGATTTTAAGGAATATACAGGCTTTACTCCTACGGAGTTTAACAGAAAATTCAGATAGAAAATAATATTTAAAAATAAGTTTGAAAAAAATTCATACAGAAGTTGTTAAATATGAAAATATATTCAAAATAGATTTTTTGGCAATTTTTATGATTAGAATATTGTATTAAAAATTTAGACCTGATAAATAAAAATGTAGTCAATTTAACTTACAACCGTATAACTACCACACTTACGCACACTTGATTATTTACCGTACAAAATAAAGAACCGCAAAAACACAGTGTTTAAGCGGTTCTCTTTGGCACACCTGACAGGAATCGAACCTGCGACACCAAGAATCGGAATCTTGTGCTCTATCCAACTGAGCTACAGGTGCAAATTTATTTTAAATATTGTATCATACAATATAATAGATGTCAAACTAAAAAATGCATGTTATGACTTGATAATTTATATTGGCTGTGATATACTAACAAGATACATATGTGAGAAATTCACAAAATTATAAAATACGGAATAATATATTACATACCGTTTTTTAGAAATCGGAGGTAATGGGAAATGACAAATTTTTTAATAAGAAAATTTGTTAAAAACAGCGGCGATGTACAAAATCCTGCGGTAAGGAGTGCATACGGAAAATTTTCAAGTATAGTAGGGATATTTTGTAATGTATTACTATTTACAGGTAAACTTATCGGGGGACTTATTTCAGGGTCAGTTTCTATTACTGCTGACGCTGTAAATAATTTGTCTGATGCTTCATCAAGTATTATAAGTTTATTAGGTTTCAAACTTGCCAGTCGTCCTGCTGATGAGGAACACCCATACGGCCACGGAAGATATGAATATTTATCGGGACTTATGGTTGCACTCTTGATTATGGTAATAGGCGTGGAGTTATTAAAAAGCAGTATTGGAAAGATTATAGAGCCGACTGCAGTTGAATTTAGCTGGTTTTCAATAACTTTTCTGGTGTTATCGGTTGGCATTAAATTATGGATGATGCTGTTTAACTTATCTGTTGGGAAAAAGATAAACTCAAAAACACTTATTGCCACGGCAGCAGACAGCAGAAACGATGTAATATCAACTACCGCTGTTATTATAGCAGCATTAATATCTCATTTTACAAATTTGGAACTTGACGGATGGATAGGTACAGCAGTAGCAGTGTTCATTTTATACAGTGGTTTTGAACTAATAAAGGATACATTAGATCCGCTTTTAGGTAAAGCACCTGATGAAAAACAGGTGGAAGAAATGAAACAAAAAATTTTAAGTTATCCGGGAATTTTAGGTACTCATGACTTGATGATACATGATTATGGACCGGGCAGACAATTTGCAAGTGTTCATGTTGAGATGGCAGCAGAAAAAGATGTTACGGAAAGCCATGATGTTATAGATGAAATAGAACGTGATTTTAAAAAGAATGATGGTATACACATGCTTGTACATCTTGATCCAATTAATACTGAGACGGATGAATCAAATGATTTCCGTATATGGCTTTCAGAAAAAGTCAAGGAAATAAATAAATGTATTACGATACATGATTTAAGGATGATACATGGTAAGTTAAAAACAAAGGTATTGTTTGATTGTGTTGTACCTAAAGATATTAATGAGGAAGATGTTATTAAACGTATAAATGAAATTGTAACAGCAAAACATCCGGATTATTATTGCGGTATAACAGTAGACCGAGGATATGCGGCTATGCCACATTAAAAAAACGACGGAATAAAATTCCGTCGTTTTTTATATACTTTATTTTGACCAAATATCAAGAGGAATACATTGTTCAGTCCATAAATATACCCAATCAGGTTCAAATGAAGTTGTTACGGTCATATTTTCACCAGCTGATTGTGGGGTGAATACGTCTGTATCTGTAAGAGTGCCGTCTATATATTTTGCAGCAAAGATTTTTACATTAGATGCGGATTGTGTTGAGAACGTTATTGAATTTCCGCTGACTTCCGAAATTGATGCTTGAGTTGAGTATACAGCGTTATCAATGGTTACGCTTGCTGTACTTCCTGTATTGGCTTGATTATAAACTTGTATATATTCCAAAGGACTGTTTAAATGCATATCACTAAACGTCATATTTCTAAGACCTAAATTAGCCACAGAATTTATTACACTGCCGGAAGAATCAAGTACGGTCATAGTTACTGATGCACCTATTCCGTTACCGATATTATTAAGCGTATACTGTATTTTATATTCTTCTCCAATATTTAAATCTGATACAATAGGAGTAGCAGTTCTTCCATCTGCTTTCCATAGAATATTGAATTTATTATCGCTTGATGAAGATAAATACCAACCTGCACCTATACCAGGTTTATTAGTATCTGTTTTTGGCATAAATCTGAAAAAGAATCCGTCTGTTGAATTTTTATCTTCATTTCCATTTGCAGGCATAGAATTGATTTTTAACGTATGCTCAATATTAAATGTGCCTGAAAACTCACTTATATGAACTTCCTGCATTGAAGAATCTGTTGAAGATGTAGTATAAGTACCGTTTATTGAAGAAATACTTGCAGGGACGACAGTAACTTTAAAAGTAGCAGTCATTTCTCTGTATGTTACAGTAATTATTTGTTCACCAAGTGTATTTGAATCATAACCTGATATATCATAGTCAGTTATCTGACGGGTTGAACCATCTTCAAAGACCCCTGTTACAACAAGACCGTCAGTGTTAAGATTTTCTCCTTTGGAAAAAGTTGTTTTTAAAGGTTCTGTTGTAATAACAATTTTATTAAATGCTTTTACTGAAACGTTAAATGTTGCTGTTTTATTTTGATAGTGTATGGTGATTGTTTTATCTCCGGAAGTTTGATTGTCAAAGCCTTCGGTTGTATAGGCATTTAAGATTTTTTCAGTGCCGTCTTCAAGGTACGCTTTAACAGTAAGTCCGGTAAGATCAAGTTCCTCACCGATTGCATACGATGTTTTTTCAGGGAGAGAAACAATTTCAATTTTCTCCACAGCTGGCTCAAAAAGTTCTTCTCCCATGTAAAAACCTACATGTGGAGGCTGATTATATGCGGTTTGTTCTGCTGCTACACCGCTTCTATATACAGGATCATGCATTAATGTTTTAATTTTATATTCAGTTGGTGTTGTAGTTGTGAATACTCGTAAATAGTTACCGTCGGTAGTAGGATAAACAACTTCTTCTCTCCAGTCGCCGAATAAATCTGCCTGAAGTGCAGGATTGGATTTTGTTCCGTTTATTTTTGTACATCCGTTAGCTGAAAAAACTCTTGACATATTTTGTCCATTATAGTTAGTAATATTTGTACCGTCAAGTAATTCATCATACAAGTCACCATCCCAGAAAATTCTGAAATTTTGACTCATGCCATTGTTTGTTTCTGTAAAGTTTGTTCCGCCGTTTGACTGGTAGTTGCCGGCACTTGATACAATTTGATAATATCCGCCGCTGCCAATATTAGCCATTACGCCTCGTCCTGTATCACCACGATTACCTTTATGGAAAATGATTTCACCTGTTTTAGCGTCAATTACAGACATACCGAAGTTACAGAATACTCCATGTTCATTTATGAATCCATAATCATTTTCAGGGTTTGAGTCATCTCCTTCTTCGTGAACTGTGAAAAATTCAAAACCTACATGTGTAGGATCATAATCGCCTATATGCATTGCATCGCCATGACCAAGGAAAGTACACCATTTAACAACAAGATTATTTTTGTCATTAACTTCATAGCAGGTTGCACCTGTTATAAATTCATCTTTACCGTCGTTGTCAACGTCGGCAACTGTGCAGTTGTGGTTACCGTTAGCTACATATTCTTCAGCACCCTCATAGTATCCGGGCTGTGATGGTTCTGTGTCAAACCGATATGTAGGCGTTAATGTTTCACCATCGAAACTTACACCTGCAACGCTTGTACGCTGTCTGCCGTTTCTTCCGCCGTAATAACCTCTCATATATACGGCATAGGGTTTTTCTCCGTCAAGGTACGCTATGTTTGCAAGAAATCTGTTTGAACGATTTCCGAAGTCATCACCGAATGATGCACCGTTGTCGTTTGGATTGACCTCTCTTGCAGTAGGGAGATATATTGTGTCAGCTGCGTTACCGGATTCGCCGTTAAACACTGTTAAAAATTCTTCACCTTTGGCGATTCTTCCGTATCCGCGGAAATCTGCATTTAAATTGTCATCATCGGTGAAAGCTGCAATAGATTCATCAGATGAAGCGTGGGAAACATAATTTCCAGATCCGTCGGTCGAACCTAATGAAGTTTGGCACACTACCTCTGATTTGCCGTCAAGGTCAAAGTCATAAACAAGAAACTGCACGGTATGTGCACTTGAATATACATTTTTACCAAGATCAATATCATTTGCCCATAGTCTTGTACCATCAAGTTTATATGCTGCAAGTTTTACTGTACCTGAGTAAGCAGGATCACCTGGTTCGCCGACATCACGTTCTGATGATGTCCATTTAATAACTATTTCATATTCACCGTCACCGTCAAGGTCCCCGGTAGAACAGTCAGCAGGGAAGAAAGAAAATTGTTGAGTGCTGCTGCCATCAGGAGCTGTGACAATTTCATCAGCCGGTTTCACGATTGGAATGTCAAAGTAGTTATTATTTAGTACAGTTACCTCTTGACATATTTCACCCTCAACACCGTCAACAACAGGTTCAACGGAGTATGATGAACCGACCTTGCTGTCTATGTAGTTAGTACGGTCAGTTATTGTATCAATCTTACTTCCGTTTCGGTAAATGTTAAAAGAAACATTTTTTTCACCGCTTCCGTAACGGGTATCTTCACTGTCAAACAGACGCCAGCTTAAAAAAACGCCATCATCTGTTCTTACAGCTACAAGCCCCCTGTCAAGAGTTTCCATTTGACGTGTATGTTGATCTTCATCGACATATCCGCATCCGGCATCGTACAAATAGTTATAACTTATCTCTGTGGTGTTGGATGTTTGTGCCGATGTTGGTATGACACACATCCCTGAAAGAATGGCAGCTGATAGTGCTGCGCTTAAAAATTTTTTCATAAATCTCTCTCCTTATTAAATCTACCTTTTATAATATCATATTGAAATATAAAAAGATATATAATAATAGGCTTTTTTAGTTTAATTACTCGACAACGTGATAATTTATAAAAATTTGTTATATATAACGGTTGAAATATTGTATATAGGTGTGTTATAATTATGAGATGATATAAGACTTTGATATCGGAAGGGATTTATTTATGAAGAAGAAGGTTATAGCGGTTTTATGTGCTGCGGCAATGACACTGCCTATTGTAAGTGCAAGAGCCGAATATACTGAAAATGATTTAAAAAATGCCATTCAAGAGGCAATAGATTGGAAAAATGATGAGGATAATCCTTATTATAGTATAGGAACAGAAAGTTCTGATATGTATATTATGGCATTAAATCGTCTTGGATGGTCATTTGACTATAATTCATATTTAGTCGGACTTGACGGAATTGCAGCAGGTTATGATGAAAGACATAATGCGTCAGATATGCAGCGTACAGCATTAGCAACAAGTGCCGCAGGAGGAGATGCAAGAAATGTTGGAGGCCGTGATTTAATAGCGGACAGCACATACTATCGTGACAGCGTATCGCCGATGGATAAAGAAGGCGTTGACGGTTTGTCTTGGGGACTTCTTGCACTTGACAGCGGAGATTATAATATACCTGATTGGGCATTAAGAGATAGAAATGAAATAATAGCAGGAATACTTTCACATCAAAATACAGACGGAAGTTTTGATAACAGTATTTATTCAACGGCATCAGCCATATGTGCTTTAGCACCATATTATGAAACAAGCGGTGCATACACAGTTGTGCAGAATCAAACAGGTTATACAATGGATATAAGCCCGCAGCAAGCTGTTGACGGTGCACTTGAATATCTTGAAGATGAACAGGAAAAAGACGGAGATTGGGGAGATTTAAGGTCTACTGCAATGACTGTTATAGCACTTAATTCATTGGGTATTAATGCTGACGGTGACAGTCGATTTGATGAAAGACGAGATACACCGCTTGATGGACTTATGATGTATCAAGAAAAAGACGGCGGATTTTCAAATGACTTAAATGATGAGGACGGGGAAGCAACATCGTATGCTTTATGTGCAATGGTAAGTCAGTTAAGACTTATGCAGGATAAATCTTCATTTTTCAGATTTTCCGTTAATGATACTGTAATTTTTGCAACACCGAAGCCGCAAACAAATACAGCTACAACAAAACCGACATCAACGAAAAAACCAACTGCAACGCAGAAACCTACGTCAACGAAAAAGCCAACGACGACGAAAAAACCAACTGCAACACAAAAGGCAACTGCAACACTGGCACCTAAAAAAACAACAACACCGAGAGGAACAGCAGAACCTACCACAAAGCCGACAGTTAAACCGACAAAAAGACCTGCTCTTGTAGGACCTATCGAAATGCCGGGACCTATGCCATCATTTACACCGTCACCGGATGCAAATGAAAAAGGAGCGGGAAACAGCCATAGCATAAACAGCGGCGGTGATGTTGTGGTTATGATACTTATACCTATTGCTGTTATACTTGCGGCGGCAGGCGTTGTACTGATATTCTTGATTAAAAAATACGGTACTGTAAATGAGTTTATATCATCAATCAGTAATAACAAGAAGCAAAATACTGATAACGAATATAAGGCAAAACAACACAGAAAGACAGAAGAACATGAAAGGTTTAAAAAAAGAGGAAAATTTCGAGAACATCGAAAGATAAATAATAGGAAATTTAAGTAAATAAAAAACTCCGCCTAACGGTAATATGTTAAGGCGGAGTTTTTTTAGATTAACCTTCCATGTGTTTCCCAAGGAAACCGGCAGCTGACTCGGCAAGTTTTTCTTCAACTTCAGAGGGCTTTTCTCCTTCTTTCATTACAAATAGTACAGAACCTATTGTGTCACCTTCTGATACGATAGGTACAACTACTCCTGCACTGTATTTTTCAACACCGTCTGCAACCGATACCGGTTTTCCGTCTTTATAGCTTACTGTTATCTTTTCATTCATAACAGTTTCAAGCTCGTCGCTTACAGGTTTTTCCATGAGTTCTTTTTTAGGGATGCCTGATACGGCGATAACACTGTCACGGTCAGTTATACATGCTGCATGTCCGCTTGCCTTAGCAAGTGTTTCAGCATAATTTGCAGCGAAATCACCGAGTTCACCTATTGGTGAATATTTTTTAAATATAACTTCTCCATCCTTTTCTGTATATATTTCAAGTGGATCCCCTTCACGAATACGCATTGTGCGTCTGATTTCTTTTGGAATAACAACTCTTCCTAAATCATCTATTCTTCTAACAATTCCTGTGGCTTTCATAACAAATTCCTCCTGTATATAATAAAAATTCTTTGTTATGAATTTATTATGATTTTTTTGCAACCGTATTATTCAAAAATTTACATAATTCTTGTTTTAACAAAAAAAGGATACGAAAATAACGTATCCTTTAAAAAATTTTTTTATTCAACAGTAACTGATTTTGCAAGATTTCTCGGTTTATCTATATCGCAACCCTTTAGTGATGCAACGTAATAACCAAAAAGCTGAAGAGGAACAACTGTAAGTGAAGGAAGAAGCATTTCATTTGTTGTAGGTATTTTAACAGTGTAATCTGCAACTGTTTCCATGTCACTGTGAGCCTCTGTTGTAACACCCATTACAACAGCACCTCTTGCTTTTACTTCTTTTATATTTGATACAGTTTTATCGAATAAATCCTGTCCTGTTGCAAGTGCAACAACAAGTGTGCCGTCTTCAATAAGAGAAATTGTACCATGCTTTAATTCGCCTGCTGCATAGGCTTCACTATGGATGTATGAAATCTCTTTAAGTTTTAGAGAACCTTCCATAGAAACAGCATAGTCAAGATTACGTCCTATAAAGAAGATTGAATGACAATTATAGAATTTTGAAGCAAGGTACTGTACATCTTCCTTTGCTTCAAGGATTTTAGCAACTTTATCAGGAAGTGACTCTATTTCTGCAATCAAATTAGCATATTCACCTGATGTAAGCATACCAAGTTTTTCTGCCATGTATGTTGCAATAAGGTAAATAACGGCAAGTTGTGTGCTGTATGCTTTAGTTGTTGCAACGGCAATTTCAGGGCCAGCCCATGTATATATAACATCATCAGATGCGTTGGCAATGGCACTTCCTACTACGTTTACTATTGAAAGTATTCTTGCACCGTGATTTTTAGCCTCTTTAAGAGCTGCTAAAGTATCAGCAGTTTCGCCTGACTGGCTGATAACGATAACAAGGTCATTTTTCTTTATAATAGGGTCAGAGTATCTAAATTCTGACGCTACCTGAACTTCTACCGGTATACGGCACATCTTCTCGATTACATATTTGCCTACTACACCAACATGGTATGCACTTCCGCAGGCAACTATGTGAATTTTGTTGATATTTTTAATATCTTCTGTTGTTAGGGAAATATCGTCAAGTACAATTTTTCCATCTTTTATTCTCGGGCTGATTGTGTCACGAAGTGCTTTTGGCTGTTCTTCCATTTCCTTCATCATAAAGTGTTCATATCCGCCTTTTTCAGCAGCACTAACATCCCAGTCAACAGTGAACTTTTCTTTCTTTATTTCTTCTTTGTCAGAATTGAAAATTTGAACGCCGTCCTTTTTTAGTACAACTATTTCGTTGTCCTCAAGATAATAAATATCTCTTGTATATTTTAAAATAGCAGTTACGTCTGAAGCGATAAAGTTTTCACCTTCACCAAGACCAACTATCATTGGGCTTGCTTTTCTTACAGCAATAAACTGGTCAGGGTAATCTGAGCAAAGTACACCTAAAGCATAAGAGCCTTCAACTCTGTTTATAACCTTTATCATTGCGTCCATTATATCGCCTTTGTAGTAATATTCAAATAAATGAGCAATAACTTCCGTATCAGTTTCTGAAATGAATTCAAAACCTTTGTCTGTAAGTTTCTTTTTAAGTGAAATATAATTCTCAATGATACCGTTATGCACAACAGCAAAACGTCCTGACATTGAAAGATGAGGGTGAGAATTAACATCTGACGGTTCACCGTGTGTAGCCCAACGTGTATGACCTATACCCATTGTACCAACAAGTTTTTTTCCTCCGTCTGTCTTTTCAGAAAGAACTTCTAGTCTTCCCTTAGCTTTTGCAACTTCAAGTGCTCCGTCATGATAAACTGCAATTCCTGCACTGTCGTAACCTCTGTATTCAAGCTTTGTAAGCCCCTCAAGAAGTATAGGAGCTGCTTGCTGTTTACCTATATATCCAACTATACCGCACATATAAATGTACCTCCTTAATATTCACAAAACAATCTTATGTAAATTATATACGGTTCTATTTTATACTATATTCATTATTTTTTCAATCCTTTTTTGATATTTACTTTAAATTTGAGTTGTATTTAGTGAATTTTGCTGATATAATATAGGTTAATAGATTATTTTTGTGGAGGTTAAATCTATGGAAAAGAAATTAATTTATGAAAATCCACTTTCATGTAAGGAAGATGTAAAGGATTTTGTCCTTGAGGGCAGTGCAGATATATATTTTGAGAACGGAAAAATGAGAATGAAAAACGCATTAAGTGCAGACTTAGGTCAAAAGTCGAATTTTGTATTTTGGTGTGATAAAGATTTTCCGTCAGATGTGTGTATTGAATGGGATTTTAGACCTATTGAAGAACCGGGACTTGCTATATTGTTTTTCTCCGGCAAGGGTGTAAACGGTGAGGATTTATTTGACCCGTCACTTCAGGAAAGAGACGGTCAGTATAATTTGTATCACTCCGGCGATATAAATGCGTACCATGTTTCCTATTTTAGAAGAAAGTGGGACGAGGAACGTGGATTTCATACTTGTAATTTAAGAAAAAGTAAAGGTTTTCATCTTGTAGTGCAGGGTGCAGACCCAATACCTAATTGTGAAGATGCCTTTGAAAGCTACCATATTTGCCTTACAAAAAAAGACGGAAAGATAGAGTTTATAATAGATGATCTTACAGTATTTTCTTGGCAGGACGACGGGGAAACATACGGTAAGGTGCTTGGCGGCGGTAAAATAGGTTTTAGACAAATGGCACCTATGATTGGCGAATACTCGAATTTAAAGGTTTATGAGATTTAGGAGAGAGATTAATGGATAAAAGGAACAAAGCGTTTAAGATACTGGAATTTGATAAAATACTTGAACGTCTTATGTCATATACAGACAGCAGTGATGTAAAAAAACGTATTTTGGATTTAAAGCCGTATAAAGAAATAAACGATGCAAAAAATGCACAAAAAGAAACCACAGAGGCGATGTCAACGCTTTTAAAGCTTGGCTCACCGCCTGTAAATTTATCGGTGGAGAATGTGCTTGGAGCAGTTAAAAGAACTGAAATGGACGGAGTTCTTCATGCAAAGGAGCTTATAGATATTTCAAGACTTTTGTATGTTGCAAGGAGAATGAAATCATATATAAGTGAAAGTAGCAGTGAATGTACTGTTCTTCATGAAATAGAAGAAAACATTATTACTGCAAAACAGCTTGAGGATAAAATAAATTCATGTATTTTATCTGAAAATGAAATTGCAGATGACGCGTCGCCTGAACTTAATACTATCAGAAGAAAGATACGTAATCTAAACGGTAAAATTAAAGAAACACTTGATTCTATGGTGCGTTCGGCTCATTATAAAAAGTTTTTGCAAGACCCGATAGTTACAATGCGTTCAGACAGATATGTAATTCCTGTTAAAAGTGAATACAGAGGAGAAGTAAACGGAATTGTACATGATACATCATCAAGCGGTGCAACGCTGTTTATAGAACCGATGAGTGTAGTAAACAGCAATAACGAGATACGTGACCTTCATACAAAGGAACAGCAGGAAATAGAACGTATATTGGCTGAATTGTCCGTTTTGGTATCGGAGAACAGTCACACAATATTTGTTGATTATAAAAATGTAACAAATCTTGATTTTATATTTTGTAAAGGCAGATTATCCCTTGATATGGACGCAAATGAGCCTGTTTTAAATGATAAAGGTATTATTAGATACAAAAAGGCAAGACATCCGCTGATAGATAAAGATAAGGTTGTTGCAAACGATATTTTTCTTGGCGGTGACTATGATACACTTGTGGTTACAGGCCCTAATACAGGAGGTAAAACAGTTACACTTAAAACAATAGGATTGTTTTCTCTTATGGCTGCATCGGGACTTCATATTCCCGTACAGGAAAACAGCGAAGCGGCAATTTTTAAAAAAGTTTTTGCAGATATAGGTGATGAGCAGTCTATTGAACAGAGTCTGTCAACTTTTTCATCACACATGGTTAATATAGTAAATATACTTGAAAATGTTGATATGGATTCACTTGTACTGTTTGATGAACTTGGTGCAGGTACTGACCCGACTGAGGGTGCGGCATTAGCTATTGCTATACTTGAATTTTTGAGGGAAAGGAAAGTAACGACTGTTGCTACAACCCATTACAGTGAATTAAAGCTTTATGCACTTTCAGAGGACGGTGTGGAAAATGCGTCATGTGAGTTTGATGTAGCAACTTTGCAGCCGACATATAAACTTCTTATAGGAGTGCCGGGAAAATCAAATGCCTTTGCAATATCAAGGCGTTTGGGACTTGACGAGAGAGTAATAAACAGGGCAAATGAAATATTATCCGACGAAGATATTAAATTCGAGGATGTTATAACAGACCTTGAACAAAACAGAGCAAGGGCAAGACAGGAAGCTGACGATGCGTCAAGAATGAAACGTGAACTCAAGGATTTAAGACGTCAGCTTGAAAACGAGAGAATAAAGCTTAAAGAAAACAAGTCACGAATACTTGAAGAGGCAAGACGAGAGGCAAAAATTCTTGTTATGGACGCAAAGGAAGAGGCTAACGAGATTATTCGTGACCTTGAAAAAATGCGTCAAAAGGGTATATCAGACGGCAACTTAAACAAGAAAACGGCTGCAATGCGTGATAAGCTTAAAAAGAAAGAAGATACTATTGACGCAGCAATGGCAAGGGCAGCAAAGCCTAAGAAAACTTATGTCCAGCCGCCTAAGAATTTAAAACCGGGTACTTTAGTTAAAATAGTAGACATGAATCAAGAGGCGACAGTATTAAAAGAGCCTGATAAAAACGGAAATGTACGAGTACAGGCGGGTATTATTAAGATGGACGTTCATGTTACGAATCTTCGTATAGCAGAGGAAAACAAATCAAAGGAACTTGCGGACAAGTATGTACGCAATACAAGGGCATTTGAATCAAAGTCAAAGAATGTATCAACGGAAGTAGACGTAAGGGGACAAAACCTTGAAGAAGCGTGGATGAATGTTGAAAAATTCCTTGATGACTGCTACCTTGCAGGTATTTCTCCCGTAAGTATTATTCACGGTAAAGGTACAGGTATACTTCGTAAGGGACTTCAGGGTTATATGAAAAAACACCGCTATGTAAAATCCTTCCGTAACGGCCGCTATGGTGAAGGCGAGGACGGTGTAACAATAGTAGAGCTTAAATAAGGTGATATAATGGCAAAGGATAAGAAAACTGTTACAAATGCGATGCGTCTGTTAAACGCCGCAAAGATACAATATAAAACTATTGAGTATGAAGCTGACGAGGTAGGAGAACATTTCGGAGAAAAGATTGCCGAAATGACAGGTATAAGTGCTGAAAAGTCATTTAAAACACTTGTTGCAAGGGGAGATAAAACAGGTATAATAGTTGTGTGTATTCCTGTTTGTGACGAGGTTGATTTAAAAAAGCTTGCAAAGGTATCGGGGAATAAAAAGACAGAGCTTATACATGTTAAAGAACTGCTTAATTTGACAGGATATATAAGAGGCGGAGTATCGCCTGTTGGTATGAAAAAGAAATATACAACGTATATCCATAAAAGTGCAGAGGACTTTGACGAGATAGCAATAAGCGGCGGCAGGTGCGGTGTAACACTGATGCTCACGCCTATGGATTTGCAAAAAGCAACAGAATGTAAATTTGAAGATTTAATAAAGGAGATATAATTATGGCAATATTTAAACCGGCAGATATACTGCTGCCTGAAAACGCAGATTTTACAAAGTGGAGTGTGGTTGCGTGCGACCAGTATACATCTGAGCGTGATTATTGGGAAGATGTAAAAAATATAGTTGGTGAAAGTCCTTCTACTTTAAATATTATTTTTTCGGAGGCATATTTAGAGGACGGTGACGGAGAAGAAAGAATAAAAAATATCAATAAGGAAATGGAAAACTACCTTAATGACGGACTTTTTAAGGAGTATAAAGATTCTTTTATTTATGTAAAACGTACACAGCCAAACGGCAAAACAAGACACGGTATTGTTGGTATGATAGACCTTGAGGAATATGATTTTTCAAAGGGTTCGCAGTCAAAAATACGTGCAACTGAGGGTACTATAATTGAACGTATACCGCCAAGACAGCGTATAAGACGAAATGCTATCTTGGAGCTTCCGCACATACTTATCCTTATAGACGACAGGGATAAGGCTGTTGTAGAACCGTTAGAGGATAAAATTAACGATTTTGAAAAGGTATATGATTTTGATTTGATGAAAAATTCAGGTCATATTACAGGTTATTTAGTAGATGAAACATCAAAAAATAATATACTTAAAAATATAGAAAAACTGGGCGATTTAGCATTGTTTGAAGAAAAGTACGGAGTAAAGGATAAAGGTGTACTTATGTTTGCCGCAGGTGACGGAAACCACTCCCTTGCTACTGCAAAAAGCTGTTGGGAGGAAATAAAGCAGAATTTAAGTGATGATGAAATAAAAACACATCCTGCACGTTATGCCCTTGTGGAACTTATGAATATTCATGATGAGGCACTTGAGTTTGAACCTATACAGCGTGTAATATTTGATACTGAGCCTAAGAAGCTGCTTGATGCACTTGTATCATATTATGATGCTTCGTATGAAGATAACGGCGGACAAAAAATTGATTATACATACGGCAAAAATGAAGGAAGTATTTATGTAACAAAGACAGATTCAAATTTACCTGTCGGAACTTTGCAGAAATTCCTTGATAAATACCTTGAAGAAAACGGCGGGAAAATTGACTATATTCACGGAAATGATGTTGTTAGAAATCTTGCAATGCAGGATAATACCATTGGATTTATGGTTGGTGCAATGGAGAAAAACGACCTATTTACAACAGTTATAAAGGACGGTTCACTTCCAAGAAAAACTTTTTCAATGGGAGAGGCCGCAGATAAGAGATTTTATTTAGAGTGCAGAAAAGTTAAATAATTTTCCCAGCGTCAATATATATTGCAATTTCGGATAATATTTGTTATAATATATTTATGATATGAAAGGGGCGGAAAAAGTGGTAAATATCGGGAATGACTGGGATGAAGTTTTAGAAGGTGAATTTGAGAAAGATTACTATTTAAAACTCAGAAATTTTCTAAAATCCGAATATAAACACCATACCATATATCCTGATATGTATGATATTTTTAACGCTCTTAAATGGACATCATACGCTGATACAAAGGTTGTTATTTTTGGACAGGACCCATATCATGAAATTAATCAGGCACATGGTCTTGCTTTTTCTGTACAAAAGGGAATAAAGATACCGCCTTCATTGCTTAACATTTATAAGGAACTTGGAAACGAACTTGGCTGTTATATACCAAATAACGGTTACCTTGAAAAATGGGCAAGACAGGGAGTATTACTTTTAAACTCATCTTTGACAGTTCGTGAAGGTATGGCAAACAGTCATAGAAATAAAGGCTGGGAGATATTCACAAACAGAGTGGTTGAATGCCTGAATGAACGAAAAGACCCTGTAATATTTATGCTGTGGGGTAACAATGCAAAGGAAAAAATAAAGGTTATAACAAAACCGTATCATAAAATATTGACGGCAGCACACCCAAGTCCGTTGTCTGCAAATAGAGGATTCTTTGGCTGCGGACATTTTAAAACTGCAAACAGATTGCTGGAGGAAATGGGAAAGAATCCTATTGATTGGCAGATTGAAAATATATAAAAGTGAGGTGTGCCGATGAGAGTTTTTGGTATTACAGGTGGTAGTGGCAGCGGGAAAACAACCTTTTCAAAAATAATGTCAGAGCTTGGTGTATATATTATTGATACTGATGTTATTGCACACCGCATAACAGAAAAAGGTGAAGAATGTTTAAAGGAACTGGCAGATTATTTTGGAAATGATATTTTAAATGATGGCGGAGAACTTAACAGAAAAAGATTGGCACAGCTTGCTTTTGCAGACAGTGAAAGCACAGAGGCTTTAAACCGTATAACTCATAAATATATAAAAGAAGAAACTATTCGTCTTATAGAACAAACTGACAGTGATATTGTGGGTATTGACGGTGCAGTTATTATAGGCAGTAATATACAGCCGCTTTGTGAGTTTATTGTATCTGTTATTTCCGAAAAAGAAGTCAGGATGCAAAGACTTAAAGAAAGAGATAATCTTTCCGACGAGCAGATAAATTTAAGGCTTTCTGCACAGCCTGATGATAAGTTCTATATAGAAAATTCGCTGTATATTATATATAATAACGGTGATTTAAAAGAACTTCAAAGACAGGCACAGCAGTTATATAAAAGGATAAAAGAGGTATAACTTTGAGTAAAATATTTAAGATATTTCTTGCAGCAGTGGCAATAGTTATTGCAATTATAGGAATTATCGGCGGATATGAAACAAGCAGGCATATAAAATATCCTGTGGCATATTCGGAGTGGATAACAAAATATGCACACGAAAATGACCTTGATCCGTATCTTGTAATGGCAGTGATAAAAACAGAAAGTAATTTTATACCCGATGCACATTCAGGCGTTGCAGGAGGACTTATGCAGCTTACCGAGGAAACGGCAGAATGGAATGCAAATGAAATGGGTATTGATTACGAGTATGATTATATGGATCCGGAAACAAATATTAAAATGGGGTGTCATTATTTAAGGCATTTAATAGATGTTTACGGAAATATTGATACTGCACTTGCTGCGTATAACGGCGGTATGGGTAATGTGAACAGCTGGCTTAGTAATCCGCAATATTCAAGTGACGGAGAAACCCTTGATTATATACCTTTTCCTGAAACACGGAATTATGTTGTCAAGGTGAATGACAGCTGGGAGTATTATAAAACACTTGACTGAGTAAACAATATGTTTAATACATGAAATAATAAACATAACAAGGAAGGAGAAATGGATTATGTCATTGATAATTACAATAGGCAGACAATTCGGAAGCGGCGGACACGATGTAGGAGAAAAAATTGCGGAGTATTTTAATATTCCTTTCTATGACAAGGAACTTGTCGAAATGGCTGCTCAGAAGAGTAACATAAGCAAAGAAGCATTAAAGGAAGTTGACGAACGTGCAACTAACAGTTTCCTTTATTCATTAGCAAGCGGAAATTATTCTATGCGTGGAATTAATGCACCTATTTATTACGAGATGCCGATTAATGATAAACTATTTATTGCACAGGCAGAAGTTATTAAAGAGGTAGCTAAAAAGGGTTCATGTGTAATAGTAGGTAGATGTGCCGATTACGTATTGGAAAATGAAAATGTTGACTTGCTTAACGTATTCATTTACGGTTCTGTTGATTACAGAGCGAAGAGAGTTATGGAGGCGCTTGATTTAACGCAGTCTAAAGCACGTGATAAGGTTATTAAAACTGACAAACAGCGTCGTACATATTATGACTATTATACAAGCAGAGATTGGGGAGTTATGTCCAATTACGATATTTGTATAAATGCTGAAAAGTTTGGAATAGAAGGTGCAGCTAATTTGATTATAAGCACGGCAAAACATAAAATTAAATAGGGAGTGATTGTAATTTGTTTCTTGAAATATTAAAATCTGTAATACTTGGTATAGTCGAAGGAATAACAGAATGGTTACCGATAAGCTCAACGGGACATATGATACTTGTAAACGAGCTTATGAATAACCAAGAAGGATTTACTAATTCCGGTTTGTTTCTTTATGTGATACAGCTTGGTGCAATTTTAGCAGTAGTAACACTGTATTTTCACAAGCTTAATCCTTTTTCTCCTAAGAAAACAGTAGAGGAAAAGAAAAGTACGTGGGATATGTGGTTTAAAGTTATTGTTGCCTGTTTGCCGGCAGCCATTATAGGACTTTTGCTAAATGATTTTATGGATCATTTTGAAAACTGGCAGGTTGTTTCGGCAACATTGATTATATACGGTATTGCGTTTATAATTGTCGAGAAAAAACATAAAAAAACAGCGATAAAAACCTTTGACGATATGACATATAAAACAGCTATTTTGATAGGTTTATTTCAGGTTTTATCAATCGTACCGGGAACATCACGTTCCGGTGCTACAATACTTGGAGCTATGCTTATAGGCTGTTCGAGAGGTGTTGCGGCAGAATTTTCATTCTTCCTTGCGATACCTGTAATGTTCGGAGTAAGTATTTTAAAACTGGCTACAAATGATTATGCCATGACCGGTCAGGAATGGGCAGTGCTTATTACCGGTATGGTGGTTGCATACATCGTTTCTATGCTTGCAATAAAGTTCCTTGTAGGTTATGTCAGAAAACATGATTTTAAGGTTTTTGGATATTACAGAGTTGTACTTGGTATACTTGTTATAGGGTATTTTACATTGACAACTTTGATATAACAAAAAATCGGGTTTCATAATATGAAGCCCGATTTTTTTTATTGCTTTCAGTTATATTTCTTCAACTGCATGACGTGTTGCATGGCAGTTTACATTGACTGCAACCGGAAGTCCGGCAATATGTGTCGGATATGTTTCGATATTAACAGCAAGAGCAGTTGTTGTACCGCCCATACCCTGTGGACCTATACCGAGTTTGTTTATCTTTTCAAGCAAAGTGTTTTCAAGGTCTTTATAGTATTCTTTTTCGTTGCGTACTGTAATATCCCTTGTAAGTGCCTTTTTGGCTATTTGTGCGGCTTTATCCATAGTGCCGCCTATACCAACACCTATAACCATTGGCGGGCAAGGATTTGCACCTGCTTTTCTTACAGTGTCTATAACAAAATCAATTATTCCCTGAACACCGTCTGATGGATTGAGCATTTTTAACGCACTTTTATTTTCACTTCCAAAGCCTTTTGGTGCAAAGGTTATTTTGATTTTATCGCCCTTTACAAAGTCATAATAAATAACAGCGGGGGTGTTGTCCTTTGTGTTTACTCTGTCAAGCGGATCAGCCACAACAGATTTTCTTAAATATCCTTCAGTATATCCCTGTGATACACCTTTATTTACAGCTTCTGTTATTGTATCGCCTTCAATAAATACTTCGTTACCTATTTCTATAAAGAATACTGCCATTCCTGTATCTTGGCATATTGGTACTTCTTTTTGATGGGCAATTTCAGCATTTTTTAAAAGATTTTCAAGTACGCCCTTTGATACAGGTGACTTTTCAGTCTGCACGCTGTTTTCCAGAGCGGACTTTATGTCACAGTTAATATGGCAGTTAGCCTTTATACACATTTCCTTTACAGTTTTTGTTATTTCTTCTGAATTTATAATACGCATATTTTAGTCATCTCCTTACAGTAATACCCATGAATCAAACCACTTAAGGAAGTGTTCAGCATAA
The DNA here is from genome assembly GCA_944390495.1 of uncultured Clostridia bacterium. GTDB lineage: Bacteria > Bacillota > Clostridia > UBA1381 > UBA1381 > Hominilimicola. Next base: position 5,665 of record CALXQE010000105.1, on the reverse strand, counting down.
TCAGTGCTGCATGGGTGTCCTGAAAGAACAGGATAGAACATTGCAAACAATATAATAACAAGTGCAGCATAAATAAATGCTCCTATTATAACTGATTTTTTACTTCCTAATTTTACGTTCGTAAATAAACTCTTTACAGTCAGTAACCTTTCACTTCCGTCATCTGCTGCATTTTGGTATATGGTGTATATTGAATATCCAAGCATTAATACGATAAACGGTACACATGGGAAGTAGTGGTATATAAATGTCAGTCTTGTAACAGGTATCCATGATACAAGCTGTGCAAGATATGCAATTACAAGGAAAAGTGCGTTTTTGTCTTTGTTCTTAAATATTCTGTATACCATATATATAAAGGCAGGTATTCCAAGCCACCATACAAGAGGGTTACCGAATGAACTGATACCTTCCTTTATGCCGTTTGAAACAGTGCCGGAATAATACCATATAGGACGCTTCATGATTATCCATTCATACCATCTTGATGAATAGGGGTGGGTAGAATTTAAAACTGTTTTTGAATGATATGTGAGCATAGATTCTTGGTTTTCAAGAATAGTTTTAATTCCGTCAGCCGATGGTGATTGAAGATATGGTATATATGAAAGTCCGTAAATAAGCACCGGAATTACTATAAAGAATATACAGCACCAAATAATTGTTTTAACTGTATTAGGTGCAAAACTTTCTATTATATATTTGTGACTAATACCGTTAGTTTCGTCATTAGGATACTTTTTGGCGTTAAGGTATTCAGCGTAACGCTTGTATAAAGTAATAAAGAATAATACAGCAAGACCGATACCTGCATATACACCTGTCCACTTAGACGCTATACCAAGTCCCATGGATATACCGCATAGGGCAAGGGGAACAAACGTCTTTTTAAGTGGAGTATCATAGAAACTTGCATTATAATACTTATACATAAAGTAGTACATAAGCATAATAAAGAATGTGACGTATACATCAATAGTTGCTATTCTTGTCTGAGCAAAGTGCATGAAATCAAATGTGAACAGCAAGCATGTAACAACAGCAAGCCACGATTTTCTGCAAAGCTTTTTAGCAAACATATATATTATAGGAACCATTATAATACCAAACACAGTTCCTGCAATTCTCCAACCAAATGGGCACATACCGAATATTAATATACCTAATGAAATAAATACTTTTCCAAGTGGTGGATGTGTCCATTCATATACATCAAGACCATGTATAAATTCGTATGCGGTTCTTCCATGGTATATTTCATCAAAGTAAGTTCCGTTTCTGAAAGTTGAACGTTCAGGTACCTCCTGCTGCTCATCGAAAATAGCACTGCCATCTTGTGGAGTAGCCGAAACAGGTGTTATCACATTGTTATTGCTGTCAAGAACTGCAAATTCTTTCATTGAAAGCTCAGTTCCGTTAGTTGATAACGTGATATATCTTGCCGTGGCAGAAACATCTTTTTCTTCCCAATGGAATACACTGCCGTCAGTTAATGTTTCAGTGTAGGTTGTATTATTTGTGCTGTCTTTAAAGGTTACAGTCAAATTCCTGTTGTCGTCAAGCTGATAAGAACCAAGGAAAAATTTATATGATTGTATATTATAGTCTTGTCCTAAATCCATTGTAACCGGTGCATCAGAAACCATATATTCTGTTTCCGGTGCGTGCATATCACCAAGGTCATAAAGAGCTATACAACTGTATATAACAGTTATAACAGCCATTGCAATAAGGTCAAAACGTGTTATTTTAGGTAGTTTGTTACTTAAATTCATTGTAAATGATTTTTTTGTATTCATTTTTGTGACACCACTGCTTTTTTTTGTTTTATTTGGTAAAGGATTAACAGGTGTTGTAAACTTGTTATTGATATATTCCTTTTTAGATAAATATAAGATATATGCCATAATAAGCAGATTAATTATTGATGCAACAACAAATACAGGTGATTTAAAATATTTGCCTGTATCCTGTTCATATACAAATAATACCCATGCTGTATTGAAGAATTGTGAAAGTGTAAGTAAAACGTATGAAAGGTAGTTCTTGACATTTGCTGCATATATAAATGCTATAAGCATAAGTACCATTGATGGAAAAGCATATCTATCATGCATTTTTGTTGAAAGCATATACGTAAGAAATGCAAGGATTGCACCTGTAAAATAGTATTTTGCCTTGTTCTTGCTTTTAAAGAACAGATATAGGGAATATACGGTTATTGCTAATATAAACAAATAACCTATTATAGAGGTGAGTGAAGAAAGGTCATCCCAGTTTTTACCTAAAGCACCCCAAAGATTCATTGCATTTACTGTTAGGTGAGGATATGAGGCGATTGTTGCTTTGTACTGCTCAAATACATTTGTAACTCCGCCGAGTGGAAATGACCCAAATGGCATTGCAAGCAAAAACATCATAAGTATTGCACATATTCCGAAACCTAAGTTCTTTAAAAATACCTTTCTGTCAAAACCGTTAAGGAATACATTTTCTACAATTCCGCCTATAAGCACAGGTGTAAATATAAGTGCTTGAGGTTTTATGAATATACATATTGCAAATATAAAGTATGATATAATCATTTTCTTTTCTGCTATAAAATATATCATAAGCAATACAAATAATGTGTAAACAGAATCTACTTGTCCCCATAAAGAGCTGTTTGTTATTACAGCCGGATTAAACAAATATAATGCTGCAAATATTGTTGATAGCCCGTCTGAAAATTTTTTCTTTGCAAGTTTGTATATGAATATACCGGTAATTATATCGCAGGCTATTGCAGGTAATTTAATTAGTATATACTGCAAAGAACCTGAAAATCCAAACAGTTTTTGAAGTGCACCCACTGCATATAAAACATACATATATCCCGGTGGGTAGTCGTGAAACATATCTAATGTATAAAATTCACTAAGACCATGTTCAAAGATTGCATTTGACCAGCTTATAAAACAGGTCATATCTGTTTCATGACCTTTATACATCCCGGCAAGTATAAGCCTCAGTATAAAAGCAAATGATGCAGTAATTATTATATATACTGCATTATTGTCCTTTTTTATGCCGCTTTTTAAAGCAGGTGTGATGTAATAACTCCACAGTGCATATCCTGCCAAAGCAAAAAGAACAATGGTTAATAAAATTCCTGTCATTAAAAACCACCTCTAACTTTAAAATGTTATTTCAAATAAATATTTTACTATAAATTACATTGTTTAGCAAGAGAAAAAATTTCAAAAAAAGTGAAAAAAATGTTTAAAACACTCAAAGACGGGTATATATATAGTAACAAGGATATATTTTACGATATTCCTTGTAAAAACATACAAGGAGTGAGACATATGAAGTTCAATATTATCGGAAGAAGATACGACGTAACAGATAAAATTAAAGACTACGTTGAAAAAAAGCTTGGAAAGCTTGATAAGTTTTTCAGAGAAGAATCTGAAGCGAGAGTAGTAATTGGAACAATTAAGGACAATGATTATATTGAAGCGACAATTTATGCCGGCGGCATGATGTACAGAGCAGAAGCGTCGGATAAAGAAATTTTAGCGGCGATAGATAAAATTGTAGATGTAATAGAAAGACAGATCAGAAAAAATAAGACTCGTCTTGAAAAGAAAATCAAAAGAGATGCTACTCTGGATAATATGCTTATCAGCGGTGCACCGTATACAGAGGGTGAAGAAACAAAGGAATTTGAAATTGTTAAAACAAAGAGATTTGTTGTTAAGCCCATGAATGCGGAGGAGGCAATTCTTCAGATGAATTTGCTTGGACATACATTCTTTGTATTCAAAAACCAGGATACTGACGAAATGAATGTTGTTTATAAGAGAAAAGACGGCAAATATGCAATTATTGAATCAATAGAATAAATTTTATTAAAAATAGGAGAATAGAAAAATGGAATTAAAAGGCTCAAAAACAGAAGCTAACTTGATGGCTGCATTCGCAGGTGAATCACAGGCAAGAAACAAGTACACATATTTTGCAAGTAAAGCTAAAAAGGACGGATATGTTCAGATTGCTGAAATATTTGAAGAGACAGCTAATAATGAAAAAGAACATGCAAAGATATGGTATAAGCTTTTAAACGGCGGTACTGTTTCAGATACGCTCACTAATCTTGAAGATGCGGCAGCTGGAGAAAATTACGAGTGGACAGATATGTATGCTACATTTGCAAAAGAAGCAAGAGAAGAAGGCTTTGATGATATAGCTGATTTATTTGAAGGTGTAGCAGCTATCGAAAAAGAACATGAGGAAAGATACAGAAAGCTGCTTAATAATATTAAAGGCGACTTAGTATTCTCAAGAGATGGTGACGTAATTTGGCAATGTGCTAACTGTGGTCATATTGTAATAGGTAAAAAAGCTCCTGAGGTATGCCCAGTATGTGCTCATCCACAGGCTTATTTCAAAATTAAAGCTGAAAATTATTAAAAATATGTATGATGCACCTTTATGGTGCATCTTTTTTTATTATTCGCAGTGTTTTCTGCAAGAGCATTTACACATGCACGAAAATAAAATTCCAAAAACAAGTACAAATAATAATGCAGCAGCAATTATTAAAGGTATAAGAATACCTGTGAAAAACGCAGTAAAAGCAGAGCCTAATATAGCTCCAAGTACCAAGGTAAATAGTGCTGTTAGTATATATAAAATAGGACTTACACAGCAGCAGTGTGTTATGTAAAACATAAAAATCACTCCTTCATTTATTATATTAGGTAAGATTTCTCTTACATTATTATAGTATGCTGTATAATAAAAAAGGTTCAAAATTAATCATAAGATAAAAAAACGACGGTATTATTACCGTCGTTTAAAAATATTAAATTTCTTCAATAATTGGCAAAATCATAGGTGAACGTTTAGTTTGTTCATAGATATATTTTGCAACAGCTGATTTCATTGAACTTTTCAGAGTTGACCAGTCCATATTGCGTCTGCCAAGACAATCTTCTATACTGTCGTTGGCTACTATTCGTACACCTTCGATAAGTGATTCTGCTTCTCGGACATATACAAATCCCCTTGAAATAACATCAGGTTTTGAAATAATCTGTTTACCTTCATGGGATATTGTAACAACTACAATAATAAGTCCGTCCTGTGAAAGATGTTTTCTGTCACGAAGTACGATGTTTCCTACATCACCTACACCTAAACCGTCAACAAGTATTTTACCTGCAGGAACAGTGCCGTTAACTTTCGCACTTCTTGAATCAAGCTCAAGCACCTGTCCATTTGAAAGTACAAAAGTGTCCTTTTCGGGTATTCCAACGTGAGAAGCAAGTTCTTTATGAAGTACAAGATGACGGTGTTCGCCATGTACAGGTATAAAGAATTTTGGTTTTGTAAGTGCCAGGATAAGTTTTAGTTCTTCCTGACAGGCGTGACCTGATACATGTACTTCAGAAAGTGATTTATAAATAACCTCTGCACCTATTTTAAACAGTTCATTTACTACATTGGAAACTGACTTTTCATTTCCCGGAATAGGTGTTGCACTGATAATAATAAGGTCGTCCTTTGTAACCTCAACCTTTCTATGGTCGGAGAATGCCATTCTTGTTAATGCACTCATAGGTTCTCCCTGTGAGCCTGTTGTAATAATAACTACTTGATTGGGTCTGTATTTCTTTAT
>CALXQE010000104.1 GCA_944390495.1 uncultured Clostridia bacterium | reverse complement strand
GTAAGCTGTTTCAAAGATGTCGTCGCCTATTTTAACTTTGTTTTTACCGATGCCGCTTGAACCTGTTAGGGATGTGCTTTCGATAGCAGTAACCTGACCTGTTCCTTTTGTTACGTCAAGATGGTCTTTTAAAAGTGTTTTATCTGTAACTTCGTAATTTGCGTTGTTACCGAAACCTGTTTGTTCCATAAGGTTTACTTCAAGTGCATTTGTTGTAAGGTATGCAACATTACCTCTTGAAATTTCTTCTGATGCTGAGCCTTGTACATTCTTTGTAAAGCCCTCTGCGTTTGCTACCTGAATATAACCTTGAGGATAGCCGCCTTTGTTTTCGGCTGAAATTTCATAACCTGTCGCTCTTATCATGATAGCCATTGCTTCTGCGTAAGAAATTGGTGCGTTTGGTCTGAAATTACCGTCGCCGTCACCTTCAATAAGACCTTGAGATACGGCAAGGTTAATATAACCGTTTGCCCAGTGTGAAGTTGAAACGTCATCGAAGATTGTTTGTCCCTTTGACGCTTCGGCAGCATCTTCAAGTCCCATTGCGTGAATTGCCATTTTAGCAACTTCTGATCTGATGATTGTATCATCAAGTCTGAATTCACCGTTTTCATCACCGTTCATGATACCCAGTGCCGCAAGAATTTGTACAGGCTTTTCATAACGTGTGCCAAGTACATCTGACGGAACGCTTGCTGCAGTGGCAGGAAGTGATGCCAAAATCATACCTGCTGCAAGTGCGTATGAAAGAATTTGCTTTTTTAAATTGTTCATTTAAAAATCCTCCTTTTTGGGGGATGACCCCTTATCCTTTATAGCTGTGGGTTACTGTGTTATGTTAACCACGAGTCATATAATACACGATAATATACGGATTTTCAAGCTGTAATATATGGAATTTTAGTTGTTATGTAAACTAATCGATTTTTTTTAAAAATATAAAATATGAATGAAAATTTTAAATTTCCAGAATTTGTCTTAAAAATGAACTCATTGTGAATTTTTGTGAGAAATAGAAAAAATCTATTGCAGAAAACATCTATATATGTTAAAATCTAAATATAGTATAATGTATAAGAAAGGGAGTAGAAGAATGAAAAAGTTATATAAGACACTATCGGCTGCTGCAGTGCTTGTTTCAATGTCTGTTACTGCATTTGCTGCACCGAATTTCAGCGATATAAATACAAGTAATTACGCATGGGCAAAGCCGTCTATAATTTCAATGGCAGAAGTGGGATACATTTCAGGATATGAAGACGGTACTTTCAGACCAGATAATGACGTTACAAGACTTGAAGCTCTTTCACTTTTTGCAAGAGCAATGGGTTCAAATAATGAAGTAAATAAAGAAATACTTGAAATTGCACATGATAAATATGATTCTGTAATAGATGCTTATGACCTTGATTGGGGACAGGACGAAATTGCATTTTTGATGTACAAGGGAGCTTTAAAAAAGACAGACCTTGATACATATTTGAAGGATAAAGAAAAGGACAGCCCTATGAAGCGTTATGAGGCTGCCATTATCATCACAAAGGCTATGAACGGTGAGGACGAAGCTTTATCTGAACTTGGCGTTGTTCTTGACTATTCTGATGCAAGAGAAGTTCCTTCAAATGCAATTCAGTATGTGGCATACGCAACTGAAGCAGGTATAATGGAAGGTATGGAAGATGGTTTATTCTCACCTAATACAGCAGTTAAGAGAAGTCAGATGGCAGTTATGCTTGAAAGAACTGTTAAAGAAACAAATTATACTTTTGCGGAATTGAAGATTACAAATGTTGATACAGAAAACAGCGAAATAACATTTACTACTGACGGCGGTAAAGAAGAAAAATATGTTTATACCGATTCAACATCAATGAAGAACTTCGGTGATGAAGTTCAGCCTGAAAATCTTGACACAAATATAAGTGCGATAGTAACATTATCAGGAAATGAAATTGTGTCTATTGATACATTGGCAAGTGAACCTGATCAGACTGTCAGAGGTAAGTATGTAAGCTTTTCTACTACCGCAGGTGTAACAACAGTCAGAATTACGCCTGATGACAGCGATGAAACAGTCGGATATGAGTGCAGTGAAAACCTTTCAGTAACATACGACGGTTCTCCTGCAACAGTAAGAAGCTTCACAAAGGGTGACGTTATAACACTTGAGCTTTCAGGCGGTAAGATTGTAAATATGATAGGCGAAACTAAAACTTCAACAATAACGGGTGCAATAGTTGAGGAAGTAATTGTAGGCGACGATATAGCTATTACAATCAGTCACGGTGATGATGAATATGACGGAAAAACATATACAGTAAGCAGTGATGTTATTGTAAAGAAAAACGATATAACTTCATCACTTGACAGCATTTACAAAGGTGATAAGGTTTCTCTTACTCTTGAATACGGAGTTATAACAAAGATAACTGCAACATCTTCTAAAAAGACGGTTGAGGGTACTATAAAAGCTTTGACAATAGCATCACCACAGTCATCAATGACAGTAAGTGTAAACGGTACTGAAACAACTTATGAAATACCAAAGGATGTTCAAATTACCATTAACGGTGAAACAGGTTCTCTTTATGATTTTAGGGTAGGGGATCAGGTTAAGATTACTATTGAAAGCGATGCGATTACAAGAATAGTTGCAACAACTACTCAGGAATCATCGGGAGTTATATCAGGAGTTGTGACGGGTGTAAATACTTCATACGGTGTTATAAGTATTTTGCCGGAAGGAAGTACAACAGGTGAGTCAAAGCAGGTTTACTGTAAAGATGATATAACTACATTTGTAGATGTAAACGGTGCATCAAAGAAAATGAAAGATGTTAAAGAAGGACAGACTGTTGACGTAAGAGGAACAGTATCAAACGGTGCATTTATCGGTAAACTTGTTGTTATTGTAACTGAGTAAAATGGTAAAAATATAATTTAGCGGAAAGGACGGAATTTTTCCGTCCTTTTATGCAATATTTTAATACACAGGGGAATTTACATGAAAAGATTTGAAAAATATTACGGATGGATAGCGGCGTTTATATTCTGTGTGGCTGTAATAGCGGTGTATAAGACGTTTGATAATTTCAGTAATATAACAGCCTATATCGGAACCGTTTTAGGAGCGTTAAAGCCGTTTTTTGCTGCGTTTATAATTGCTTATGTGCTTAACATGCCGGCAAAAAGGCTCCAGTCATTTCTTAAAAAAGTTAAATACAAAAATATAAGTCATCACGCACTTGGTATAAGCATATTTGTCATATATATTATAGCGATAGTAATTGTTGTGATAGTGCTTAGAATGGTAGTACCGGCACTTTATAAAAACATAATGGACTTATATGATAATCTGCCTGAATATATAAATGAATTTCAGGAATATATAAACACTTTTGAAATAGCCAAAAAGATGAACTTATCACAGCGTGGTATAGATTTATATGAGGAAATCAGCAGAATATTTATGTCAGTAGATATGACACAATT
>CALXQE010000103.1 GCA_944390495.1 uncultured Clostridia bacterium | reverse complement strand
TATTTAAAGATGTATCAAAATACATAAAAGACGGAGTATGTGCAGAGGAAGCTATTGATACAGCTGCCGATAAGAACGGCGAAATGTTATGCCTTAACGGAGATGATATTGACGCTGTAAAGACGCTTGGACAAAACATAGGAAAAACAGATGTAAATGAACAAATAAAACATATAAGATATGTATCATCTCTTATAAAAAACAGGATAGGTGAGGCAAGGGGAGAATATACAAGACTTGGGAGAGTTTACGGCATAGGCGGAATATTATGCGGTCTTATGCTTGTAATAATACTTATTTAGAGGTTTTTATTATGAATGTGGATTTAATTTTTCAGATTGCCGGAGTGGGGATAATTGTAGCGGTTTTAAATCAGCTTTTGACAAGGGCGGGACGTGAGGAACAGGCACTTTTAACGACTATTGCAGGATTGGTGGTTGTACTGTTTATAGTAACACAGCAGATTGGGGATTTGTTTGATACGGTGAAAAGTATTTTTAACCTGTAAGGCGGTGAGATATGTGGACATATTTAAAGTTATAGGTATAGGTCTTACAGGCGGGATACTTGCAGTTATTTTAAAACAGTATAAAAATGAATATGCACTTCTTTTAGGACTTGCTACTGCGGCACTGATACTGTTTATGACGCTTGACACGGTGGAAAGTGCCATAGGACAGATACGGCTTATAACTGAAAGAAGCGGTGTAGATATGAGGTATTTTACAGCAGTTATGAAGGTGGTAGGTGTTGCGTACATAACTCAGTTTGGTGCACAGCTTTTGCGTGACGGCGGCGAAAATGCAATAGCTATGAAGGTGGAGCTTGCAGGGAAGGTGTTTATACTTGGACTTACTATGCCAATAATAACAGATTTCCTGGAGGTGTGCATAAATGCGTTATCTGCTGTTTAAATTTGTTCTTGTTATTATGCTGATATTTCCAACGGGTGTCATGGCACAAACGCCATACCTTGAAGGTGAGGACACGTTTAATGAGTTGGTGGAGCGTACAATTTCCGGGGATATGATATTAAGTCCGACAGAGATACTTAATATGCTGTCACAGGATTTGTTTGGGGAAATTCGTGAATGTGCAGATGACGTTATAATACTTTTAATAATAGCGGCTATATCAGGAGTTATAAATGCACTGTCAAATTCCTTTGGGAATAAGTCCGTAAGCGAAGCGTCTTTTTTTGCCTGTTTCACCCTTATGTCAGCAGCTGCTATAAAATGTTTTTCCACTGCTATGGGATACGGAAGTGATGTGGTTGGTGCTATGACAGATTTTATAACAAAACTTTCACCGCTTTTTATGGTGATGCTTGCTTCCTGCGGAAAAGCTGTATCTGCTTCGGTTTTTCAGCCGGTTATGGCGGGGGCGGTATATGTTGTTTCGATTGTAATTGAAAAATGTCTTGTACCTTTGATTGCTTTTAGTGCAGTGTTAGCTGTTTCAGGTAATATAAGTAATGATGTACAGCTTTCCGGATTTTGCAAAGTGATAAAATCAGTTTCAAAATGGCTTATGGCTGCGATTATAACAATATTTACAGGTATAAGTGCAATTTACGGTTTCTCTGCACCTGCACTTGATGCTGTAAGCGGTAAAGCAGTAAAATTTGCGGTAGGCAGTCTTGTACCGGTAGTGGGTACTTTTTTATCGGATACACTGGAAACGGTAGTAAGCGGCACAACACTGATGAAAAACGCAGTCGGCACATCAGGTATAATAGTAATGTGTATGATATGTGTTATACCTGTACTTAAAATAGGCGTAATACAGCTTATGTTAAAACTTACTGCCGCTATGGCAGAACCGCTTACTGATAAACGTATTTCGTCAATGATGTGGGAGGTGTCGGAATCAGTTACAACTGTATTTGGAGTGGTGGTTATGGTGGCGGTGCTGTTTATGATTAATATAAGTATAATTCTTGCGGCAACGAGCGGAGGAGTATAACAAATGAAAGGATATATAATTACTATTATAGGTGCCACTTTAATGTCTGCCGCAACAGGTATACTTGCACCTGAAAAGTGGCGTGGATATGTTAAGCTTATAACAGGACTTGTAATAATAAGCTGTATTATTTCACCAGTGGCAACAATATTTAAAAGCGACATATTTGAAGGTTTTGACAATATTGAAACGACTATTCAAGATAGTACCAATATGCAGACAGAATTAGTAAAAGAAGAACTCAAAAATAGAATTGATGAAGATATTGGTGCGAGAATGAAAAAAGAATTTGGACTTAATATTACGGCCGATTGTGAAGTTAGAATAAATGATGAAGGTGAGATTGAGGGAGTAGATAATGTATATGTTTATGGGGATAAACTAACAGAACGTGCAAAAAACAGAATTTGTGAAGTGTACGGTCTTGAGTATTATGAGGTGAAGGAATAATGGATAAGGACAAATTAATTAAATTATTAAAAAATAAGAATAACCTTATAATATGTTTAATATTAATAATTGGGATTGTACTTATGGTGGTGGGAGGTAAAGACAATAAGGAGGAGAATATAGAAACCACTAAGACGGAGGTTGTGACAGATGAAAGGCGGCTTGAGGACATTCTTTCACAGATAGACGGAGTGGGAGAGGTCAGTGTGATGATTACATACTATTCCAGCAGTGAAAAAGATCTTGCATATGAAACTAAAACATCGTCAAGAAATCTTGAGGAAAGTGAAGACAAAAAAGCTGTTATGACAGATGGTGAACCGATGGTGTTAAAGGAGGTGTATCCGGACGTTAAGGGAGTAATTGTGACGGCACAGGGGGCTGGGGGAACTGATGTAAAAGCGGCAATTTCCGAGGCTGTTTCAGCTACTCTTGACGTACCGGTGCATAAGATTTGTATATTTAAAAAGGAGGAATAAATAATGATACTAAAAAAGAAAGAAATAATTGCAGCGTCCCTTGTGGTACTTATAGGAGTGGCAGGGTATTTAAACTGGTCATATCAGGATACGATAAAAGTTCAGGACGGTGACAGCTATATTGAAACAGGTAAAAAGTTAGGTGAAGCACAGTATGTTAATGCAGATGCAAACGGCAGTGAAGATACATCTGAAGAAACTGCCGCAGATACGACAAACAATGGTGAGCAACCGACCGAAGAAACTGCTGCAGATACAAACAACGGTGAACAGCCTGCTGAAGAAACGAATACGGAACAAACTACTGAAGGCACTGCTCAAGTGACAGAACAGACGGGTGGGGAAAACTATTTTGAACAGGCAAGACTGGACAAGGAAACTTCACGTTCTAAATCCCTTGAAATTTTAAATCAAACAGCAGAAAATGAAAGTTTCGATGAAGAAATACGAAAAAAAGCAGGAGAAAAAGTACTTGCTGTTGCTGATAATGTCAGAAAAGAAACTGAAATTGAAAGTATAGCACAGTCAAAGGGATATAGTGAGATATGTGTTTACGCTGATGAGGGTGTTGTCAGTGTAACGGTGCGTAAGGATGGATTTGGCGATGAAGATGTTGTTAAGCTTACAGATATTGTAACAGAGCAAATGGAAATTTCAGCACAAAACGTAAAAATAGTTGAAGTTAAGTAACTTATGTGATATAATAAATTTATAACAATTCGGAAAATTTTTACGGAGGTAGTACAATGGATGAGGAAGTAAAGATCGTAAATGAATCAGAAGAAAATATAAATGACGAAGCAACAGTGACACAGCATATTCCTGAAATTGAAGAAGAGCCTGTTGGCAATATAAAAATATCTGTTGATGTTGTTGCATCTATTGCCGGCAATGAAACTAAAGAAGTTGACGGTGTTGCGGGAATGTACAGCTCCTTTGCCGGCGGTATTGCAGAAATGCTTGGCGGAAAGAAGAATCCGTCAAAGGGTGTTAAGGTAGATATGAATGAAACAGCTGTTTCGATAGATCTTTATATCGTAGTTGATTACGGTGTAAGAATACCTGAACTTGCATGGGAAATTCAGGAAAAAGTAAAAAAGAGTGTTGAAACTATGACAGGTCTTGATGTCACAAAGGTTAATATTCATATTGAAGGAGTAAGTTTTGAAAAGGAGCAAGAAGAGATTATAGAAACAGATAGTAATATCTCGGATGATGAAGTGAATGGTGAAACACCGGAAGAAGAAACTACTACTGATAATGATGAAGATATATTTGACTAAATCATGAGCCTGTCTTTTAGATGGGCTTATTTTTTTACATAAAATTGACTTTTAATAAATTGACACATTGAATAAATAGGGGTATACTATATATAATATAAATATATTAAAGGAGGGTGAATTATGGCAATATCTTTTTCAAAAACAATAGAAACACTTTTAAAAAATAAAAAATATTCATCACTCCGAGACGTACTTTCTTCAATGAATGAAGCTGACATAGCAGAGTTGTTTTCAGATGTAAAGGAAGAAAGTTTACCGTTGCTTTTCAGACTTCTGCCGAAGGATTTGGCAGCTGATACTTTTGCCCTTATGGATTCTGACGAACAGGAACTTTTAATACGCGGATTTTCAGATAATGAAATAAAGGAAGTATTTGATGAACTGTATGTTGATGATGCAGTGGATATTGTTGAAGAAATGCCGGCTAATGTAGTTAAGAGGATTCTGCAAAATACAGATTCACAAACTCGTTCAATGATAAATGAAATTTTAAAATACCCTGAAGATAGTGCCGGAAGTCTTATGACGACTGATTATATAAGTTTGCGTCCGAAAATGACGGTTCAGGATGCTATAAAGCGTATCAGGAGAAAAATACACGAAGCTGAAACGATTTATACATGTTATGTAACGGATGATAACAGAAAGCTTTTAGGATACTTGTCGGTAAGAATGTTACTTTTGGCACAGCCTGACGATAAAATATGTGACATAATGGACGAAACAGTTATTTGTGTCCATACCCTTGATGACAAGGAAAATGTTGCTAAGGATATGAACAAGTATGATTTCGTTGCGATGCCGGTAGTTGATGATGAGGGGAGATTAGTCGGTATTGTAACATTTGATGATGCTATTGACGTAATGCAGGAAGAGGCAACAGAAGATATTGAACGTATGGCGGCAATCAGTCCAACGGAAGATTCGTATTTTAAAACATCTGATATAAAACACGCTAAAAACAGAATTTTCTGGCTTTTGGCATTGATGCTTTCGGCAGCAATTACAGGCGGTATTTTAACTAAGTATGAAGATGCCACATCTGCTATACCTGCCCTTGCCGCATTTATACCTATGCTTATGAGTACAGGCGGTAACTGTGGTTCTCAAAGTTCAACCCTTATTATAAGCGGTATGTCAACTGATGAAATTAAACTAAAGGACTATTTAAAGGTAGCATTTATGGAGTTTAGGGTGTCGCTGATACTGAGCATAGTACTTGCTGTATTAAACGGTATACGTATTTGGATAACAGAGGGAGATTTTTTAATAGCCTTGGTAGTCAGCTTATCTATAATATGTATAGTAATAATATCGCAATTTATAGGTTGTTCACTTCCTATGCTGGCAAAGAAGATAAAGCTTGACCCGGCAGTTATGGCTGCACCGCTGATTACTACTATTGTTGATGCGGCTGCGATACTTATATATTTTAATATTGCAACAAGATTTTTCAATATTTAAAAATGTACAAATATGTGAAATAATATTATACAAAATGTAAAAAAATTATTAATGTTGTATGAAAGTATTGAAAAAAAAGGCAATAAGTGCTATAATATAGTTGTTAAATTGATAATAATTTAACAACTATTTTTCTTGTTTTTAAGGAGGTAATTTCCGATGGGAAGATTTACATTGCCAAGAGATTTGTATTATGGAAAAGGTGCTTTAGAGAATCTTAAAAACCTTGAAGGAAGCAAGGCTATCGTTGTAACAGGCGGAAGCTCAATGCGAAAAGGAGGTTTTTTGGATAAGGTAGAAGGTTATTTGAAAGAAGCTGGAATAGAGGTTAAATTTTTTGAGGGTGTAGAACCTGATCCGTCAGTTGAAACTGTTATGAAGGGTGCTGCTGCAATGACAGAGTTTGGACCTGATATTATCGTTGCAATAGGCGGTGGTTCACCGATAGATGCTGCAAAGGCTATGTGGGCATTTTATGAATACCCAGAGGTAACATTTGAACAGCTTTGTACACCGTTCTCATTCCCGAAACTTCGTCAAAAGGCTAAGTTTGTGGCTATTCCATCAACATCGGGTACTGCAACAGAAGTAACTGCATTCTCAGTTATTACAGATTATGCAAAGGGAGTTAAATATCCTTTGGCAGATTTTGAAATTACACCTGATGTTGCAATAGTTGATCCTGATCTTGTTGCAACACTTCCTGTAAAGCAGGTTGCATATACTGGTATGGATGCACTTACTCATGCAATAGAGGCGTATGTTTCAACACTAAATTCACCATTTACAGATCCTCTTGCTATAAAGGCTATTGAAATGGTATTTGATTATCTGCCTCAGTCATATCTTGGCGATATGGATGCCAGAGAACAGATGCACTATGCACAGTGTCTTGCAGGTCAGGCATTCTCAAACGCTCTATTGGGTATAGTTCACTCAATGGCACATAAGACAGGTGCAGCATTCTCAACAGGTCACATTCCTCACGGATGTGCTAATGCAATATATCTTCCGTATGTAATAAAATATAATGCACATGAGCCTGAAGCTATGCGTCGTTATGCAGATATTGCAAGACGTGTGGGTCTTGGCGGTACATCTGAAAAAGCTCAGGTTAATGCTCTTATTGCTAAGATTGAGGAATTTAACAGAGCTATGAATATTCCAAAGACTCTTAAAGAATTTGGTGTAAATGAGGATGAATTTAAAGAAAAAGTTGCAAATATTGCAGAACTTGCCGTGGGCGATGCTTGTACAGGTTCAAATCCGCGTACAATAACACCTGAACAAATGGAAAAACTATTTGTATGTACATATTATGGTACAGAGGTAGATTTCTAATTTAAAATTTTATGATAGCTTAAAAGCTCCCGATAAATAATTCGGGAGCTTTTTACTTGTGATATGTTTCGTTGTTATTAATTTTAAATGCACGATAGACCTGCTCTAAAAGCACAACACGCATAAGCTGGTGAGGAAACGTCATTTTGCTAAAACTAAGTCTTAATGACGATCTTGCTTTTACTTGTTCAGAAAGACCAAGAGAACCTCCGATTATAAAAGTAATATTACTTGTTGTCATTGATATATTTGTTATTTTGGAAGCGAGTTCTTCAGAAGTGAGTTGACTTCCTTCAACGCATAAAGCTATTACAAAGCTGTTTTGATTGATTTTTGAAAGGATTTTTTGCCCTTCTTTGTCTTTTATAATTTCTTCTTCCTTTTTTGATGCGTTATCGGGTATTTTTTCGTCAGGTACTTCAATTATATTTAGTTTTACAAATCTTGAAAGACGTTTTGCATATTCATCTATGGCTGAAATAAAATATTTTTCTTTGATCTTGCCAACGGCAATTATATTTATATTCATTACTATATTTTCTCCGTTAAATGTGGGTAGGATTATATCTGTCTGCAACTTTAAGAGTGACATCATCACCGATATTTACACCTGCATCAGTCAGTATATTATATGATTCAAGCATTGCAATTTCAGGACGATTGTTTTTATCACTTAAATGTCCGAGCATGACGTGTTCAGTGCCGTGATTCACAAGCCACAAAGCTGATTTTGCGGCTATTACATTTGAAAGATGACCTGTATCGCTTAAAATTCTTCTTTTAAGAGGAAATGGATATGGACCGTATTGGAGCATTTCAACATCGTGGTTCGACTCCAAAAGGATTTTTTTACTGCCTTTTATATTGTTCAAGATATTCATGTTCATTTTACCTATATCAGTAGCAATGGAACATTTTTCTCCGTCTACATTAAACGTATATCCTACCGGCTGACGTGCATCGTGGGGGATAGAAAAGGCTTTTATTGCAATAGTACCTATTTCAAATTCAGTATCTTCTGAAATTAGTTCTATTTGTTCGTTGCTGAGTTTTGCATCTGTCATTGCGATGTGAGTACCCTCGGTTGCATAAACAGGTATATTATAGCGTCTTGATATAACGCCTGCACCCTTTGTATGGTCTATATGTTCATGAGTGACAAGAAGTGCGTGTATGTTTTCAGGTGCCATGCCTATTGAGGCGAGAGATTGTTTTAGTTTTGCTCCGGACATACCGCAGTCTATAAGTAAATTTGTTTTGCCGTCGGAGATTAAGGTGGAATTGCCCGACGAACCGCTTATAAGAGAAACAAAAGTAACCAAGTTTTAAATATCCTTTCTATATAAGTAAAGCCTGCCTATAAAGGCAGGCTGACGTTTAAATTTATATAGCTTCATCATCTACTACTTGTATACGATGAATATCTCCTCCGAGATTAATAAATTTTTCTTCAAAATTTTCATATCCTCTGTCTATGTGGAATATGTCTGTAATTTCTGTACTGCCCTCTGCCATTAATCCTGCAATGATCATAGCTGCACCGCCTCTAAGGTCAGTGGCTTTAACGTGGGCTCCCATGAGTTTATCGACACCGTCTATAATAGCAAGTTTACCCTCAACACGTATATTTGCACCAAGACGTTTAAGTTCATTTACGTATCTGAAACGATTGTCCCAAACACCTTCTCTTGCAGTGCTTGTACCCGGAATAGTAGTCAAAAATGCCACAAGCTGAGGCTGCATATCCGTAGGGAAACCTGGATAAGGAAGTGCTATAAAGTTTATGTGTTTAAATTTAGTACCCTCTTCAACCCAAACATGTACACTGTCATCACCGTCTTCAACTTTTACTCCGGCTTCTATTAATTTTGCACTGATTATATCAAGATGACGAGGAATGACATTTTTTATTATAACATCGCCTCTTGTAGCAGCTGCTGCAATCATAAATGTACCGGCTTCAATTTGGTCCGGAATTATCGGATAAGTACCGCCGTGAAGATTGTCAGTACCTTTGATTTTTATAGTATCAGTTCCTGCACCACGGATATTTGCTCCCATATTGTTAAGAAAATTTGCAAGGTCAACAATGTGAGGTTCCTTTGCCGCATTTTCTATAATAGTAATACCTTCTGCACATACAGCAGCCAATATTGCGTTTACGGTTGCACCAACAGAAACAACATCAAAAAATATGTTGGATCCTTTTAGTTTTTCAGCTTCTCCGTTAATACGTCCTCTGGAAGTATCAATAGTTGCCCCAAGAGCTTCAAAACTTTTTATATGCTGGTCAATAGGTCTTGTACCAAAGTCACAGCCTCCGGGAGAATCAACACTGAAACGAGAGAATCTTCCGAGAAGTGCACCCATAAGATAGCTTGACCCTCTCATTTTTCTTGTCAAGTCACCTGAAGGTGTATATGAGTTTACATTAGTACAATTTATTTCAACGGTATTATTATCTATATATTTAACGTCAGCATTAAGCTGCTTTAAAATTCTTAAAAATAGTTTTACATCCTTTATATCAGGCAGATTTTCTATTATACAAGTATCTTTTACAAGAAGACAGGCGGGAAGAATGGCAACGGCAGCATTTTTAGCACCGCTTATGGAAACTTCACCGCAAAGTCGGTTTCCGCCTCTTATCAAGAGCTTTTCCAATAATTACAACCCCTTCAAATTCAATTCCTATTTATTATATCAGATAAACATATAAAAATCAAATCAAATTACAAAAAAACAAGGAAAATAATATAAAATTATTATTTTCGTAATCATACAGAAAAAAAACAGCTCGCCTCGGCAAGCTGTCTTTATTCTAAATGAATCATCAAACGGCACGTTCTACCTTTCCGCTGCGAAGGCAACGAGTACAAACGTGGATCGACTTAACAGAGCCGTTAACAACTGCTCTTACCTTTCTTACGTTTGGTTTCCAAGTTCTGTTTGATCTTCTGTGAGAATGGCTGACCTTTATACCAAAAGATACGCCCTTTCCGCATACATCACATTTTGCCATGTTATTACACCTCCTGACACGCATATTAAAACATCAAGCAGTATTTTAACACAATTTTTTGTGTTTTGCAAGAGTTTTAAGGGAATTTTATAAAAAAAAATTAAAATTATGCTTTTGCACATAAATATATAATAAATAAGGAATAAAACTTATGTATTTTTTATTGAAAAATCCTGAGTCTTGGGGTATAATATATAATAGGTTAGTTTAAGAAAATGTCGGAAAGGCGGAAATTTCTAATGATGACAGATGAATACAAGATTCCACTTACAAAAATTATAGAAGAGTTTGAGCTTGAAAAAATTTATGAACCGGCAAGTCTTGACTCTGTTATGGTTACTTGTACGGATGTAAATAGACCTGGACTTCAAATGGTAGGTTTTTTTGATTATTTTGACAGCAGCCGTATTCAGATTATGGGAAAGGTTGAATTTACCTATCTTGAACAGTTTCATTCTGACGAACGAAAGATAAAGCTTGAACAATTTATTTCACATAAAATGCCGGCACTTATCGTAACACGAGGTCTTCAGATATTCCCTGAAATGATAGAACTTGCAGAACAATATAATGTGCCGCTTTTAAGAAGTGAAAGTTCCACATCTGCATTTATGAGTGCTTTGATTGCATATCTTAATGTACAGTTAGCACCAAGACGTACAAGACATGGGGTACTTGTGGAAGTATATGGTGAAGGTATACTTATACTTGGCGAGAGCGGCGTAGGAAAAAGTGAGACAGCTATTGAGCTTGTAAAAAGAGGTCACAGACTTGTGGCAGATGACGCTGTTGAGATAAAGCGTGTATCAGACAAGACTTTGGTAGGCAGTGCACCGGAAATTATTCGTCATTTTGTTGAACTTCGCGGAATCGGAATAATTGATGTAAAAGAAATATTCGGTATAGGTGCTGTTAAAGGTACGGAAAATATTGATATGATTATTCATCTTGAACCATGGGAGGAAGGTAAGCAGTACGACAGATTAGGAATGGTAGATGAGTATACTAATATCATGGGTATAAATGTACCGTCACTTACAATACCTGTAAAACTTGGACGTAATCTTGCGGTTATAGTTGAGGTTGCGGCAATGAACAACAGACAGAAGCGCATGGGATATAATGCGGCAGTTGAACTTAACAACAGACTTATGAATCAAATGGAAAGTCAGCTAAATAATATATAGTACGAAACAGCTCAATCATTAGTAAATAACAGCCGTCATTTAACATAAACAGAAGAGGTAAATATGAAGATACTTTTTGATACACATACACACACAATAGCAAGTACACATGCCTATTCGACAGTACTTGAAATGGCAAAATATGCCCAAGAGGCAGGGCTTGAGGCGATTGCAATTACAGATCATGCACCTGCAATTCCCGATGGTGCACATCCATGGCACTTTCAGAATTTAAAGGCACTTCCAAGGGAAATATATGGTGTAAAAATACTGTATGGTGCAGAGATTAATATACTTGACCTTGAAGGAAATATTGATTTGCCCGAAGAATTGTTAGCAAAACTTGATGTTGTAAATGCAAGTATTCACAGACCTTGTTACAAGGATTTAGACGCACAGGATCATACAAGTGCTTATGAAAAAATTGTTCAAAATCCGGTAGTGGATATTATATGTCACAGCGGTTCACCGGCGTTTAAATATGATTATGAAAAGATTATAGATTTAGCAAAGAAAAATCATAAGCTTATGGAGATAAATAATCATTCATTTTTTGTGAGAAAAGACTCAATTCCAAACTGTAAAAGGATTGCAGAAATATGCAAAGAAAAAGAAGTGGGAATAGTGGTAAGTTCAGACGCACACATTACCTTTGATTTGGGAAATTATGACAATGCACTTGATATGTTAAAGGAAATTTCATTCCCTGAAAAACTTATTATAAATAGGAATTTTAAGTCATTTGAAGATTTTATGAATGAAAAGGGTAAAAAGCTTTTTGCATGGAATATGTGAGGGAGGTATATATGATAGATATAAAAAGGCTCTTGGATATTACAGATGATGTGCTTTTTGATGAAGAAATGAGCCGTCATACTACTTTTCGTATAGGTGGAAAGGTAGATGCTTTCGTCAATGCAAAGAGTAAAGATGAAATTATAAATGTTGTAAAATTTTGCAATGATAACAATATACCATATATGATAATGGGCAACGGCTCGAATATGCTTGTAAGTGATAAAGGCATAAGAGGTGTTGTTATAAGTATCGGTAAAGGTATGTCAGAATGCCGTATTGATGGCGAGTTGGTTTATGCCGATGCCGGTATAATGATGTCGGTGCTTGCAAAAAAAATACTGGAAGCAAATTTGTCAGGGTTTGAGTTTGCCTCGGGTATACCCGGAACACTTGGCGGCGGAATATATATGAATGCCGGAGCGTACGGCGGTGAAATGAAAGATATAGTTAAAGATGTAACATTTATCACTCCTGACGGTGAAATTAAAACTGAAAACGGTGAAAATCTTGATTTTGGATACAGACACAGTATGTTTGAAGAAGGCGGATATATAATTTTATCGTGTACCCTTAAATTAAAAAAAGGCAATCATGATGAAATAAAAGCTCTTATGGCAGATTACAATAAAAGAAGAAGCGATAAACAGCCGCTTACGCAGCCGTCAGCAGGAAGTACATTTAAAAGACCTGAAGGATATTTTGCAGGTAAGCTTATACAGGATGCAGGGCTTATGGGATACAGTATAGGCGGTGCGATGGTCAGCGATAAACATGCAGGTTTTGTTGTGAATAAAGGTACAGCCACAGCAGAAGATGTTTTAAATTTAATAGAATATATACAAAAAACAGTCTATGAAAAGTTCGGCGTGAAGCTGGAACCGGAGGTAAGACTGATTGGTGATAGGTAAGGAGTAAGAACAGATGCAGTATACAGTAGTAACGGGAATGTCCGGCAGCGGAAAGACACAGGTAATTAGATTTCTTGAGGATATGGGGTATTTTTGTATAGATAATATGCCTCCTATTTTAATACCTAAGTTTTCAGAGATGCTGACATCTGTAAACGGTAAATTTAACAACGTTGCTTTTGTTATCGACACGAGAGTCGGTGATATGATAAATGAACTTTTAGAGCAGGTTGAGGATTTAAAGAAAAAGGGATATGATTGTCGTTTGCTTTATATAGATGCGGACGATGCTACATTAATTAAACGATACAAAGAAACAAGAAGATTACATCCGATTGATAATACAAACGGACTTTTGGCGTCAATTCAGCAGGAAAGAAAAATGCTGGAAAAACTTTACAATGCAGCGGATTACGTTATAGATACATCAAGAATTAATTCACAGGGACTTTTGCAAAAATTAAAAGAGATTTATGTTTCAAAGGATCAGAAGCAGGTTCTTGAAATAAATGTAATGGCATTTGGTTTTAAATACGGAATGCCTCTTGATGCGGACCTTGTATTTGATGTAAGATGTTTCCCGAATCCGTTCTATATTGAAGAATTAAAGCATAAAACAGGTAATGACAAGGAAGTTCAGGATTATGTAATGAGCTTTCCGACATCGGTTACTTTTATGGAAAAACTTGAAGATATGATGGCATTTATGATACCGTTATATATAGAAGAAGGTAAAATATCTTTAAGTATAGCGATAGGCTGTACAGGAGGAAAACATCGAAGTGTTACAATGACAAATAAACTTGCTGATTTTTTGAAGAGCAAGGGTTACAGTGTAAACGTGTCATATCGTGATTTAGGCAGAGAATAATCTGCGGAGGATTAAACTATGATTTCTGATACAAGAGTTGTTGCAATAGGCGGAGGAACGGGCCTTTCTACAATGCTTAAAGGTTTGAAATTACATACACATAATATAACAGCGGTAGTTACAGTTGCTGATGACGGTGGTTCGTCCGGAATTTTAAGGGCAGATCTTGGAATGCTCGCACCCGGTGATGTTAGAAACTGTGTAAGTGCACTATCAGAGGTAGATCCTGTTATGGGCGACCTTTTGAATTTTAGGTTCAAAGACGGAAGTTTGAAAGGGCATAGCTTGGGTAATCTTTTTTTGGCAGCACTAAATGAAACGTCATCAAGCTTTGATGAGGCGGTTAAAAAATTCAGCCGACTTGCCGGAGTTGTGGGGACGGTTTACCCCGTTACAAATGAAGCTGTAACGCTTAGTGCTCTGCTTGAAAACGGCACTGTCATTGAAGGCGAATCTCATATAGGTGTGCACCATGACGGACCTAAAACAGGAATAGTAAAAGTAATGGTAAATCCTGAAAAACCTAAACCCGTAGAAGGTGTTATAAAGGCGATTGAAAGAGCGGATATAATCGTTTTGGGACCCGGAAGCCTTTATACAAGTATCATTCCTAATTTACTTGTTGACGGGGTTGTGGATGCAATAAAAAAGAGCAAGGCGATTAAAATATTTGTATGTAACATAATGAGTCAAGCCGGTGAAACGGAAGGATATACAGTTAATGACCACCTTGAGGCTATAGAGCGTCATTCCTATGAGGGAATCGCAGATATTGTCATTGCCAATAATGCAATAATTCCTGAAAGTCTGAAAATAAAATACGCTTCAGAACATGCACATGAAGTTGAAATTGATGCAGCTAAAGTATTAAAACACTCAAGACTTGTACAGGGTAATTTGATGCTTGTAAGAAATGATAAGATACGTCATAATTTCAGTCGCTTAGCAAGAGCGATTATGCGTTTAGGCAGTGATGTAAATTATTTTGAAAATAAATAAATCTTTGAAAAAGCAGAAAGGATTGTTGGTTTAGTGTCTTTTTCATCTGACATTAAGGATAAATTATCTATGGAAAAACATAGCTGTAATGGTTGCTGTGTGTCTGAACTTTCAGGTGCATTGCTTTTTGGCGGCATTATATCAGATACAAGTATACGTTTTTCTACGGAAAATAAGAAGGTTATAGAAAGAATTAAGCAAGATATATATGATGGATTTGGAATTGACGTTACAGTGAATACTGTTTCAAAAATGCACCGAATAAATATAGATGATATATATATCGTTGAAAATATAATGGGTGGTATATCGCAAAACGGCGATATACCTTTTTCATGTTGCAGAGCGTCATTTGTGAGAGGTGCTTTTTTAGGGGGCGGGAGTGTTACTGATCCTCAGCGTGGCTACCACATGGAATTTGATACGAAGAATGAAAAACAAGCATATAGATTGCAAGAAATTTTAAAACACGATGGTTTTAATGCTAAAGTGACTCAGCGAAAGGGTTACTATATTGTATATACTAAAGGTAGTGAAGAAATTGCCGATATTTTGGGATATATGGGTGATACGCAAAGTGCATTTGAAATGTTTTCCGTACAAATAGAAAAGGAAATGCGAAATGATATAAACAGGCGTGTAAATTGTGAAAATGCAAATACAAACAAGGCAGCAAAAGCATCGTCAAAACATTTGTATGCAATTAAAAAAATTAAAGATGCAAAAAAATGGGACAAGCTCCCTGATGTGTTAAAGGAAATAGGCGAATTAAGAGAAGAATATCCTGAAGATAGCTTAAAGGAACTTGGTGAAAAAACAAATCCGCCGATCGGAAAATCGGGTGTAAATCATAGGCTTAGTAGGATAGTGGAATTTGCAGATAGTATATAAATACAGGAAGGAGGGGTTTTATGCAGTTTTGTCATTTGCACACACATACAGAGTATAGTCTGCTTGACGGTGAAGCAAGTATTAAAAAATTAATATCACGTGTAAAGGAATTGGGAATGGAATCTTGTGCGATTACTGATCACGGTTCAATGTATGGGGTTGTTGATTTTTACCGTGAGGCAAAAGCACAGGGTATTCACCCTATTATAGGTTGTGAGGTGTATATTGCACCGAGAAGTCGTTTTGATAAGGTGCATGGTATTGATAATAAGACAAGCCATTTAATTCTCCTTGCAGAAAATCAGACAGGATATAAAAATCTTATAAAGCTTGTTTCAAGTGGATATATTGATGGGTTTTATTATAAACCGAGAATTGATTTTGAGCTTTTAAAAGAGCATAGCAGCGGTATTATCGCTTTGTCAGCGTGTATTGCGGGAGAAGTGCCTAAGGCACTTTTAAACGGAGAATATGACAGGGCTAAGGAAATAGTCCAAAAATATGTTAGTGTACTGGGAAAAGATAATTATTTTCTTGAGATACAGGATCATGGTTTAAGGGAACAAAAAACTATTATTCCGGAACTTATACGTCTTTCAAAGGAAACAGGAGTTGGAATTGTTGCAACAAACGACATACACTATCTAAAAAAAGAAGATGCAAAATATCAGGATGTTTTAATGTGTATTCAAATGGAAAAAACGGTAGATGATCCTGACAGAATGAAATTTGAAACTGAGGAATTTTATATAAAATCTCCCGAGGAAATGTCAAAGCTTTTTGAATATGTACCGGAGGCAATATCAAATACAGTGGAAATTGCTAAAAGATGTAATGTTGAGTTTGATTTTAATACAAGACATTTGCCATCATTTGATGTTCCTGATGGTAAAGATGCTTTTGAGTATTTAAAAACGCTTTGTCAAAGGGGACTTGAAAAATTATATGATAAAGTAACTGACGAGCTTCAACAAAGACTTGATTATGAGCTTGGAGTAATAAGCAGTATGGGGTTCGTTGATTATTTCCTTATCGTATGGGATTTTATAAATTATGCTAAAAATAATGGCGTTATGGTAGGTCCGGGAAGGGGAAGTGCGGCAGGAAGTATTGTTGCATATACACTTGGAATAACAACTATTGACCCGATACGTTACGGACTTATATTTGAACGTTTTTTGAATCCGGAACGTGTAAGTATGCCGGATATTGATACTGATTTTGCACCGGAAGGAAGACAGAAAGTAATAGACTATGTTGTAAAAAAATACGGTGAACAGCAGGTTGCCCAGATTATTACATTCGGTACTATGAAAGCAAAACTTGCCGTAAGAGATGTAGGTCGAGCGTTAAACATTCCTTATGCAGAGGTAGATAAAATTGCAAAGCTTATACCATTTGATCTTAAAATGACAATAAGTAAAGCCATTGATATAAGCAGTGAGTTAAATTTACTTTACAAAAATGATGATAGGGTAAAAGAATTACTTGATACATCAATGGCACTTGAGGGACTTCCGAGACATGCCTCAACACATGCGGCAGGTGTTGTTATAACAAGTGAGCCGATAGTAAATTATGTGCCACTGCAATTAAATGCGGATAATTTTATAACTACCCAGTTTACAAAGGACACAGTTGAGAGTCTTGGACTTTTGAAAATGGACTTTTTGGGACTAAGAAACCTAACGGTTATTGAAAATGCGGTTAAGCTTATTAAGAAAACAAGAGGAATAGATATAGATATTGAATCAATAGATTATAACAAAAAGGAAGTTTATGACCTCATTTCTTCAGGTAATACTGACGGTGTATTTCAGCTTGAAAGTGCCGGTATGCAGTCGTTTATGCAGGAGTTAAAACCTGACTCTCTTGAGGATATTATAGCCGGAATTGCACTTTATCGTCCGGGACCTATGGAACAGATACCGCGGTATATTAAAAGTAAAAAAAATCCTGAAACGATTACGTATAAGCATCCGTTATTAAAAAACATACTTGATGTATCGTACGGCTGTATGGTATATCAGGAACAGGTTCTTGAAATAGTGCGTACGCTTGCCGGATATTCCTTAGGCAGAGCTGACTCTATGCGTCGTGTTATCAGTAAGAAAAAGGCAGACCAGATGGTTGTTGAACGTAAAAACTTTATTTACGGCAGTGATGACGGAGAAATACCGGGATGTATAAAAAATGGTATTGACGAGCAGATTGCTATTTCAATTTTTGATGAAATAAATGATTTTGCCAATTATGCCTTTAATAAATCACATGCAGCTGCATACGCATTTGTTTGTTATCAGACAGCATATCTTAAAACGTTCTATCCGGTGGAGTATATGGCATCTTTAATTTCAAGTATTGATG
>CALXQE010000102.1 GCA_944390495.1 uncultured Clostridia bacterium | reverse complement strand
TAGAAGCCGCTAAAAACGGTGAAATAAGTGAAGAAATCCTTGATGATGCAGTATATCATGTACTTAAAATGAAAGGTTTAATATAAAAAAACTGCCGGCTTATGCCGGCAGTTTTTTTACGGTAAAGGAATACCCATTTTATTTAATAGTTCATTTGCACGGCGTATCTGTTTTTTTCTGTATTCGCCTATATAGTGTGTGTCAGAACCAACGCTTACAGGTATGCCGCTGTACTGGATGATTTTACGTTTTTTATCATTAGTAAGAAAATCGTAATAGTATGGATAATTTCCGGAGGTGTTAAGCTCCCAGAAAATATTATATTCACGCATAATTTTAATCATATCAAGATTGTACATTTCGCCAAGCTTGAAAATATCCGTATGTGCAAGTCCGACCTTGCATTTAAAAAGTCTTCTCCATTCAAGTATTTCATAAAGGTCTGCTGCCCTCGGATCATCAAGACATTCAAAAAGTACATAGTCAAACTGCTGTGTAGCAAGGGGAAGACTTTCCGGAGGTGTCGGACGTGTACCAATTTCAAGTCCGCAAAGTACCTTGATTTTATCCTTATACTTTATTTTGCAATGCTGAATATATTCAAAATAAAGGGGGAGATTATCACCTATTGTAAACTGGTGGTCTGTTATACCGATTACGTCGATTGAATTTCTTATTGCATTTTCGATTATTTCTTCCGGTGTATTAGAACCGTCATAGCTGAATTTAGTATGATTATGTAAATCGACATACAGCATAAATATCCCTCCATTCTATATTTTATTATATCATGTCTTTGAAAAATTTTCAATGCAAATAATATAAATTACAGAAAATAATGCGGTTTGTTAACTTGGCATAACTAAATTTTTGAAAAAACTATTGACAAATAAAAAAAACAATGCTAATATAATAACACAAACCGTTGAAGAAGAGTAAGTAGGTTTTATCAATTTCATTTTAAGAGAGCCGCAGGCGGTGAGATTGCGGTATGAAACATAAAGCTGAATGGACTTCGGAGGGCAATCAGAAATAAAGCAATGTGTTTTAGAGTATGTGCGACGGGGTAAGGCTCCCTGTTAACAAAAGTCGGTGTATCATAGAGTACACGTTGAGGGGGTACATTTGTACCAAGCGGGGTGGCACCGCAGGAGAAGTATATTATAGTCCTGTCCCGGCATAAGTTATTTATGCGGGATGGGATTTTTTTATTCCGCATAAGGAGAAAGATTAGAGGAGAATTGCAAAATGAGGTATTCATTTTGCAGAAAAGAAGAGAGGAGAATTTATTATGACAAACAAAGAAATTCCGTACAAAATTTATCTTGACGAATCGGAAATGCCAAAGGCATGGTACAATCTGCGTGCAGACATGAAAAACAAGCCTGCACCTCTTTTAAATCCTGAAACCCATGATGTTATGACTGCAAAGGATTTAGCCGGTGTATTCTGTGACGAACTTATAAAGCAGGAACTTGACGATACAACGCCTTATTTTGAAATTCCTGAGGAAATATTAAAGTTTTATAAAATGTACCGTCCGGCACCGCTTGTAAGAGCGTACTGTCTTGAAGAAAAACTTCAGACGCCGGCAAAGATATACTATAAGTTCGAGGGTAACAACACAAGCGGAAGCCACAAGCTAAATTCAGCTATTGCACAGGCATATTATGCAAAACAGCAGGGACTTAAAGGTGTTACTACCGAAACAGGTGCAGGACAATGGGGAACAGCTTTGTCAATGGCGTGTTCTTATTTCGGACTTGACTGTAAAGTGTATATGGTAAAGGTTTCGTATGAGCAAAAACCTTTCAGACGTGAAGTTATGCGTACATACGGTGCGTCTGTAACACCGTCACCATCAATGGAAACAGAGGTCGGAAAGAAAATTCTTGCAGAACATCCGGGTACAACGGGAAGTTTAGGCTGTGCTATTTCTGAAGCGGTAGAAAAAGCGGTTACAACAGAAGGATACAGATATGTTTTAGGAAGTGTACTTAATCAGGTACTTTTACATCAATCAGTTATCGGTCTTGAAACAAAAGCCGCACTTGATAAATACGGAGTTAAAGCTGATATTATAATAGGCTGTGCCGGCGGAGGTTCAAACTTAGGAGGACTTATTTCACCATTTATGGGTGAAAAGCTAAGAGGTGAAGCTGATTACAGAATCATCGCTGTTGAACCGGCATCATGCCCAAGCTTTACACGCGGTAAATATGCCTATGATTTCTGTGATACAGGTATGGTTTGCCCGCTGTCAAAGATGTATACTTTGGGAAGTGGATTTATACCTGCACCAAATCATGCGGGAGGACTAAGATATCACGGTATGAGCTCAACTCTTTCTCAGCTTTATGATGATGGTTTGATGGAGGCTACATCTGTAAAACAAACAGAAGTGTTTGAAGCAGCTGAGAAGTTTGCAAGAATTGAAGGTATATTGCCGGCACCGGAAAGTGCACATGCTATAAAAGTAGCGATTGATGAAGCTATGAAATGTAAGGAAACAGGCGAAGAAAAAACAATTGTATTTGGACTTACAGGTACAGGTTACTTTGATATGTTTGCTTATGAGAAATTCCATGACGGTAAAATGACTGACTATGTGCCTACAGATGAAGAACTTCAAAAATCATTTGAAAAACTTCCAAAAATGTAATTAATATAAAAGAAAAACTCTTGATTAAAAAATCAAGAGTTTTTTTATTGGAGGAAGGGATGGGATTCGAACCCACGGTACGCTATTAACGTACACAGCATTTCCAATGCTGCGCCTTCAACCACTCGGCCACCCCTCCAAAAAATCTTAATTATTATATCATACATATTTTTTTTTGTCAAGAAATATAGTATATAGGTTTATATTGGGCGTATTATATGCTATTTAAATAATAAAATCCCTTAGTACGATTTAAAAACCAGATTTGTGTACTAAGGGATTTCTATTAGTTAGTATGATATTATTTATTTTCTAAAAACTTCATTATAATTTGTGCTACTTGTGCACGGGTTGCTTCACCTTTAGGATTTAATGTGCCGTCACCCATACCATTTATAATTCCGTTATTTACTGCCCATGTAAATGCTTTTACTGCATATTCATCAATATTTTTTGCATCGCTGAATTCTTGTAAATCTCCGGTAATGTCAGGTGTTGATGTGTATCTGTACAGCATAGTAACAAGTTGTTCTCTTGTTACGCTTTTATGTGGTGCAAATGTATTATCATCTTCTCCGGAGGCTATACCATTTTGTTTTGCCCACTTTATTGGGTTTGTATACCACATTCCATCTTCTACATCTGAAAAACCGTGTTCTCCTTTAACTTCAGGTTCGCCTGCTGCACGATAAAGTACTGTCATAAGCATTGAACGCAGCATATTAACATCTGTTCCAAATGTATCTTCGCTGATTCCATTAAACAAACCATTTTCATTTACATAGCAAACAGCATCGTAATACCATGAATCAGCTTCTACATCGTTAAACGAAATAACATGTTCTTTAACAAATTCTGCTTTTATTGTAACATCTGACTCAGGCATAATAAATGTATATTTGTTATGTTCGTCTTTTGTTAGAGTAACTGTATTATTCACTGAATCTAACACATCTATTGTTTTTATGCGATACTCTTCTTGAGGAGTAGCAGTTATTGTAACAACCGTTTCTTTTGATGCTTGATTAACATTTGCAGCAATAGTTCCATTTTCTGTATTTAAAATATTTATTTTATAAGTTGGCACAGTTACTTCGCTACCGCCGCTACCGCCGCTGCCGCCGTTACTGCTGCCGCCGCTACCACTACCGCTGCTGCTACTACCACCGCTGCCGCCGTTACTGCTGCCACCATTGTTTTCATTGTCGCTATTATCTTCGTTATTGTTTCCGCTGTCACCGTTTCCGCCGTTATTATCATCGTCAGAATCTCCGTTATCAGGTGATGAAGGGGCTTCCTCGTTCGGTAACACACTTAAAATATCTTGCTTGCTTTCAAGCAATCCTTGGAAAATTTCTTCTTCGGACGCATTCATTTCTATTTTTGCAATTCCATCATTTAAAGCTTTTGCAAGATTTTCACGGCTGAAATCAGTATATTCAGTCTGGTCTATGGAATAATATACACCTTTTAGTTCTGTAACTGCACTTAGTTTCTGTGATACTAAACTTAAACGTTCTTGCAAACGGATTTTTAAGTTATTGTCAATTTGCAGTTTTTCTTTTTCCGGTAGTTGTTCGTATTGTGTATTAAGTGATTGATACAATTCAAAACTATCTGTTCTGACTTCATTTAACGGGCGTTTTGCAGTATCATTCAAACCGTCTACCCATTTTGATGCTGATACATAAGCGGCTAAATCATCAAAATGAATATTGATTTCATCTAATGCTTCCTCTGCTGTTTTTTCTAAAGATTCCAAATTAGAAAGTGAAGAATACTTCTCAAGTTCTTTTGGTGTCATTTCATTAATAGCAGCTTCTGCCTTGTTAAATTCATCTTGATAACTATCTTCATTTAAAAGATTGTTATTAACATTTTGAATTACTTCATTATGTGCAAAAGCCCATTTTTGTACTATTTCTTCTATTCTATCATTTTTTGTCATTACAGATGCCATTTCTTCAGCGGCATTGTCACAATATATTCTCATATTGTCTGTATCAGATTCTGCAAGCATCAGTAATTCTGCATTATGATATGCTTTTGAAATCAAGTCCCAATCTTCAGATGTATAATTACTGCTTGAATACTTGTTAAAGTTTTGTTCAAGCTCTGTTAGATATGGTTTTTGGAGTTCTTCAACAGGTGTTTTCCAAACAGCATATAATACTGCTGTTTCACCTTGAGATGTGGCAAGATTTTTTACACTTGCTCCTTGACTATATCTTACATGTGAACCAGGCTCATTTGCCCAACCTGCAAATTCCTTTCCGTCAACAGTAAAACCACATTCCGGTAAGGTTAAATCAGAATTATATACTGCTGTTTGAGTTTCCATGCTGCCCTCAGCATCAATAGAATTTGGATCAAATTGAATTTCATACTCTATCGGTGTCCATTGTGCATATAAAGTAATTCTTCCTCCGTTATTTTTTCCTGATAAGTTTATAATATTTTCAGTATCATCGTATGATATTCCGTTACCTTTCGGCATCGTATTCCAGCCGTTAAAAATATAACCTGTTTTTGTGAATGTGCAATCAGTAAGAGCAAATTCTTCGTCGTATACTGCTGATTGTGGCTGCATGGTGCCATTACCGCCGTTTGCTGAAAAATATACTTTGTAATCGTTAGGGATTCTTTTTGAATAGATAGTTTGTCCCTGTGCAGAAATTGAATCTGTCAGCTCTATATTAAAATCTTCATCTTTAAACCATTTAACTCTGTCATAACCTGAAATTGGATCCTGTTCTTCAAATGAGCTAAGTTCAATTTGTAGGTTTGGCTGAAGTGGTAAAATTATTTTTTCCAAAATATTATTTGAGGCGGCAAAACCTCCTCCCATTACAGAAAGATTAGTATTTTGGCTTAAATCCAGTTCTTTAAGTCTATTTGTCGCAACATTTAAAAATTCTAAATTCGACAGAGTTGCAACATTAATCGTTTCAAGTCTATTATCAAACGCCTCGATTACTTTTAGCTTAACATTATCAGTTGTGTCAAGCTCTTTTAAAAGATTCGTTCTTACATTAAGCCATTCAAGGCTTGTGTTTCCTGTAATGTTAAGCTGTTCAATGTAGTTGTATTCACAGCTTAGTGCACGAAGCTTAGGTTTATTTGAAACGTCAAGATATGTAAGACGATTGTAGTTACAGCTTAGACTGCTTAAGTCAGGTTGATTAATAAGTGATAACTCACTAATTTGATTGTAACTGCAATTTACAGTTTTTAAAAGAGTATTCTCAGATAAATCAAGTGTAGTTAAAGAATTTCGAGAGCAGTCAAGTTCCTCTAAATTTGTAAAAACTTCGATACCCTGCAAATCTGAAATTTTTTGTTCTGATACATCTATACTTTTAACTGACATTCTCTCGTCATAAGTTAATATTCCATCTTCACCTATACCGTTAAGGTTGTTTTTATCTAAAATCCAACTGCGGAACATTTCATCAGAAAATATATTTTC
Organism: uncultured Clostridia bacterium; assembly: GCA_944390495.1. Lineage (GTDB taxonomy): Bacteria > Bacillota > Clostridia > UBA1381 > UBA1381 > Hominilimicola. The sequence continues at coordinate 21,077 of CALXQE010000102.1, read as the reverse complement.
ATCTATAATTATATCTTCATAAATGTCAGTATAAACATCTTTATATGCCGCAATTGTGACATCAGATAAATTAAATAGCATAAAACCTGCTAAAACACTGCTTGTTAAACGTTTATTCATTGAATTTCTCCTTTTTTAAATATTGTTTCGCCACCGTCATAGAATTATAGCATACAAAAAAATATATTTTCAAGGGGTAATATATGGTACTAAATTTTTAAATATAATATATTGGTTGTAAGTGAAAATCATGTAAATATATATGGAAAAATAAATATAATAATCAAAAAACTGATTTAATCTGTAAAGATAAAATCAGCTTTTTATATTATTATTTTTTTGATTATTATGACTGTTTTTAAAATCTTCAGGAGTTATACCAACATACTTAACAAAAGCTCTGTAAAATGTGGAGTAATCCTTAAATCCACAGCGTGCAAAAATATTTGTAATTTTTTGTCCTTCCATTATTAAATTTTTTGCGGCAGTAATTCGACGCATATTCAGGTATGATTTAATTGTCATACCAGTTTGTTCTTTAAAAAATCGGCTTGCGTAAGATTGTGACATAAACATTGCATCTGCAATTGAGGCAGCATTTATATCTTCCATATAATGTTCATCTATGTAATTATAAATAAAATTTGTATTTTTATCTCTTAAAATATTTTTATACTTGGGAGTATCATTAACCCATATACTATTTAGTTTTAAAATGATTTGAACAGCACAGAGTAAAACCATTAAATCTGTTTCAGATGACGGATTGGCACAATATTTTTTAATTTCATCAAAGATTTTATCTATATTGTATTTTTTTACTTTTTCATAAGGTATGAGATTGAGCTTGCCAAGACTGCGTGAATTTAAAATTTCTGTTGCTTCCGGAAATCTTTTAAGAAAGTTGGGGTAAATATGCAAAAATTCACGCTGATATTCACATTCTTTTGGAAAACTGAAAGAGTGTAATTCTTCAGGTCTTGTCACAATTAAATCTCCGTCTGACAAGGTATATTCTGTACCTTCAACAGTATATAGAAACTGACCCTTTATAACGTGAATAAACTCATGACATTTGTGAATATGTGAGTTAAAATCCGCACCTTTTGATATATTAAAGTTATACATATAACCATCTTCATCGTTTGTGATTCTGTGGCTTCCATATTTAATCAGTTTTTGTTCCATATATATAACCTCGTACATTTATTATTTATATTAATATATCATAACAGGTAAAAAAATGCAAACAAAACTCTGCAAAATGCAATTCAAATAATCTCAAAACTATTATATAATATATACAAAATTAAAAGAAAAGAGGAGTAGTTATGAGATACAGAAAAATAGTCAGTTTTATATTAGTTCTGGTAATAGGAACGTCTTTTATTCAGACACAGAATGTTTTTGCTGACAATACAAATCCTATTGAAACTTTAAAATCAAAAAGTTTAGGATTTATAGAACTTTTTGATAATGGCGAAACAGAAAATGAACCGTATTCCTGTGATTTTACATCACTTGTAAAGGACGGAGCAGATACGTTTTACGGAACGGCAGATGATATTATCAAAATGGACGAATATACAACTGCATATTTAACGTACAGCGGTACATATATAAGTGCAGACGGAAAGGTTTTTTTAAAGGGTAAATCAAGTACATGTGCGTATACGGATAGTTCATATATTGAATTTATAGCACCTTCAGACGGTACACTATCATGTACAGGTGAGGATAATTTTAATTATTCTGTTGACGGTGGTACGCGAACATACGGAAGAACAATCTCACAAAAACTTCAAAAAGGACAGGTGTTTCGTGTGTGGTACAGAGTAGATACTACGGCTATAACATCACTTGGATTTATACCAGATGAAAAGCCTGAGGAGACAATAAATCCAACTTCAAAACCAAGTGTAGAACCGTCATCACAGCCGGATAGAGAAGGTATATATTCTGAAGATTTTGAAAGTTACAACGAAGGTGATTACGGCGGCTGGACATCTCCTGCAGGAACAATGGGCATAAAATTTGATGATACGCCTGGTATAGGAAAGTATCAGACAGTGGTATCGGGAAAAAGCGGTACATGCAGAAGCGGATATGTAGAGCTTCCAAAAGCAGTTGATCAAAACTTTGTATTTGAGTGTGATTTCAAATCCACTTCAGATGTGAACGTGTCAGATTTAGAACTTTTAGAAACAAAATCATCAGTTTACGCAAATCACGGCAGATATTCAAATGCAAAGTATGCTTTCACAATGGCAAGACCTAAAAATTCTAATATCTACGTGATAAATAATGCAACGGATGACAGCGGATTAACACTCGATAAATATACACAGCCTACCGTTACAACAAAGGAAATTCCAAATAATTCATGGATTCATGTAAAGGTTATAGGAAACTTTGAAAATCATACGTTAATCTCATATATTACATCGCTTGACGGAAATACAACATATTATCATGGTATGACAGATATGTCGCCTGATATAAGTTCATGGCAGTGTATACATCTTTTATCACCGTCTACAAACAGCGATACGTGTATTGATAACATTAAAATTTCAAAGGCTCTTCCTGCTGATTTAGAGGAACAATTCTATACCGTAAAAATAAACGATGGTATGAGTGAATTTTCCCAGTATGTATATACAGGAGAAAGCGTAGTTAATATACCTGATATGTCTTTATACGGAGAAAGTTTTGAGGGCTGGAGCGTAAACGGCGAAGTAAAGACAACAGCAGAACTTGAGAATTTACCGATAACAGCTGACACGATAATTACAGCAAAAATTTCAGATGATTATATAGAAAATATTGCATCAGTGGAGTTTAATGACTTCCCAACGAACAGTCAGCTTGTTATGGGTGATAATGGAGATACTTATGCAGATAATAATATTTCGCTTAAAATAACGGGAGAGCGAGGAACGAGTATTGTTTCAAATCCTGATGAAAGGGTAAAGGACTATAAAATAGATTGGAAGTTTGACGGTTTTCGCATTAAGGGAGGAAAACCGACAGGAGAAACAGGTTTTATTTACTGTGATAGTTACGGTTTATGTGAGGTTACTGATAAGGCACAGACATCTGTTAATTTTAAATTAAAAAATACTGCCGAAAACTATTACGGACGTGTAACGGCAACAGTTACATACAATAATAAAACTATTTCTGTTTCAAAGCCGTTAGTTTTGCTTGCAGATACAACAAATGACGGTAATACAATAATTCCTAAGTATGGATATACAGCTGATTATAATAACTACGATAATGCACTTATAGGATATACTGCCGCAAAAGATGATGTTTTAACAGGCGGTTGGTCAACAGATGGTTCTGATACAAGTTATATTATACTTAATTCAGATGATACCGGTAAGTATTTAAGTCTTACAAGAGATTTGGCAGGAAATTCTTCATACATATATAACGAGGTAGGAAATATCACATCACAGACTGTATTTTCACAGGATGTCCGTTTTGGTATGGACGCAAATATTGAATACGGTGAAGATACCGCTAAGGGGACAGTTACAGGGTTTAATTCCACAGCCTTCACACTCTCTCTTTCAGGCACAGAATTTACCCTTAACGGTTCTACCGTATGCAATGGAGAAAAGAATAAGTGGTATCACATAGAAATTACAGCCGATCCTACAACGAAACTATGCTTTGCCAAGATATATAATTTAAGCAGCGATGGAGATTACAGCGACGAAATACCGATAGCGGTTACAAAGACAGTAAGCTTTAATGACGACTATACATCAGGTAAATATTATCGTATAGTATTGTCAAAAGACAGAAATAACTCTGTTGATATAAACAATGTCAAAGTTAAGACGGCTAAGATTGACGAAAATTCAATAAATGTAACGGCTCCTGAAACAATTACCATTCCGACAAGTGGTACTGCCACTGCTGAAATTTCAGTGTCGGCTAAGGTTTTAGGCGGTGATGACGCAATAGGTAAAGCGTTTTGGGAACTTGCAGATGAAACGGTAACAGGCATAAATATTGAATCTAAGGATTCAAAAAGTGCCGTTATAACAGTTGACTCGTCATCTTCAAGCGGGGATTTACCCATAAGAGTAACAATAAACGGAACGTCGGTAATAAAGAAAATAAGGCTCATCGGTACGAAAAATAATATTGCATTTACGTCATCGCCTTTAGGTGTAATGATTCCTACAAGCGGCAGCAAAGATTACACATATACGGCGGAATTAAGAGACGGAAACGGTGAGAGAATAGACAGCGAAGTATCGTATTTACTTTATAATTCAGACAATACAGAGGTATTAAATACAAGCGGAATATCAATTTCAAATAGCGGTGTGCTAACAGTTACATCATCGGCAAACCCACAGACTGTATATGTAAGGGCAGTGTCACAGGATATTACAAGATCTGTAAAAGTCAGCGTATATGGATTAAAATTTGACTTTGGTACAGGTGAGGTGGAAAACGGTTATACTTCTGTTACGTCACAGACAATTTATTCTGAAAATCTCGGTTACGGAATTGTGGGCACAGTATCAGACAGTGATGATAAAGTAAGCGGAAGTAATTTCGGATTTAAAGTAAAACTTGAAAAAGGTGAAGTTTATGAAGTTACTGCCACATATAAGGGTACGGTTAAATGTGAAAGAATAGATACATCTTTGTCGGGATTTGAAAGAACTAAGTCACAATTAGAAGAAGATGTATATAATACAGCGTTATTCGGTGACGGTGTACTTGATATAACATTTTCAGGTGAAGGTGAAATTTCTTCTGTATCAATAGAAAAAGTTGAAAGAACAGCTAATACAAAACCGGCTTGGTGGACAATCGGTGACTCTACCGTTCAGCAGAACGGAAGCTGGGCATATACACTTAATAATACATTATCATCTTATACAAAACTTAATGATACAATAAGTGCATTTTATAACAGCGGTCAGGCAGGCAGACAACATAAATCATATTATTCAGAGGGTTTATTTAATAATGTTTTGTGCGATATAAAACCTGGAGATGTGGTGTCAATCAGTGGAATGGGTACAAATGACAGCACTTCAACAAAAGAGCAATTTAAAAATTATAATAACGCTTATATTGACGCATTAGAAGATATGGGTGCGTATGTTATTTTAGGCAGCTACACACCGACAGGTAATTACGGAGAAACACAAGGTAAAGTTTATGACAGCGACAATGTAATGTTTAAGGGAATGCGTACAAATAATTACGATATAGCAATTCGTGAAATTTATGAGGAAAGAAAAAATGACGATAAAATTTTAGGGTTTATAGATATTGGTAGAATAGCAGATAATCTTATGACAAATGATGTAAGAACTGCTTATAATTTAGCCATAGACAGTGGAAAAACAGCTTATGAAGCACATATGTCGGCAAATGAAAAAGCAAATGAACTTATGTCCATGTGGAAAGATTATAACCATTATTATACTGATTTTTCAAATTATATACTCCCTGAAATAACAAGCCGTGTATCACAGCTTATTTTAGGAGAAGAACAGAGTGATATTCCGAAGGTAATTGAACTAAAAGAAGCGTCGTCAAATCCAATACCTCTCCCTACTGAATTACCAAGTAAAAATATCAATGTGCTTGAAAAGAGTATGATTGAAAATGAAATTATAATTAAAATCGATAAAGGTTTTAGAGGTACTGCGATTGGAGCTATGTACGATAATAAAGGCATATTAAAGCAGATACTTACTGAAAAAGATAACACAAAGGAACGAGAGTTTAAGTTTACAAAGACAGATGATGTTACAGGATATGAAATAAAACTTATGAGCTGGGAAAGCTTAGAGAGTATGAGGGTGATTGACGATACACAAGTTATTTTGGTAGATGACATAGATGAAAGTGTGCAAACACCAAAACCGACTGAAAATTCATCAATAGAGGTTGTTTCTTCGGATGAATATATTGATGTTTCGTCTTTAAAGATGTACGATAGCAATAGTTATAGAATGTATCATAGTGACGGAAGTTATGAAACAGTGAAACTTGACAACGGAAAAGTTCATAATACAACAGGCGAAGAAGTAACGGTTGTACAGGAATATAAATTTGACTTTACGCAGGACGGTCATATAGACGGTTATGTAAAAGTAGGAGCAAATTCATATACAGAGGAAAAAGGATACGGTCTATTAGACGGAGTAGATTACAGTATTAACACAAACGGATGTCGTCCTGTTGAGGGACGACCAATAAAGGTAGATGTTCCGGAGGGATATTATGATGTGACGGTATATCGTGAAGGCGGTGTGCGAGCTGATGTTTACAGCGAGGGAGTACAAATTATAAATAACACAACGTCAAGCGGCTCTCAAAACAGACCGTCAAACAGTGCGGTTATGTATGCACCCGGAATAAAAATCGAAAACGGCAGTGCAGATATTACTTTCGGTAACGTACAAGGAAACAACGAACGAATTTCATCAATAGAAATTGTACCTGTGCCGGAGCAGTACAGAAAACCGGTTATATGGATTGCAGGGGACAGTGAGGCGGCAAATTATTATCCGATAGACGCTGAGGGAAGTGATCTTGATAGTGATAAAATTATGATGACAGGCTTTGGTATGCAGATGGATAAATTTCTTTCCGATAAATACAATATAGCAAACTGGGGACAGCCAAGTGCCACCGCAGGAACGTGGAAAGACGAATGTCTTGAAGCTGTATCAAAGCATATAAAAAAGGGTGATACAATTTTGATTGATTTTGGTATAAATGATTCGGTGAGCAGTTCAAACAAAGTTGATATTGAAACGGCTAAGAATAATATAAAGGATATTGTAGATAAGGCAAAGACGGCAGGAGCAGAAGCTATACTTATAAGTCCTGTTTATAACAGTAAGTACCAGCACAAAACATATTTTACATATAACAGAGCATCTGACAGTAATGTTCTTTCAGATTTTGCACAAGAGATAGGTGTAGGTTTTATAGACCTTAATAAATACACAATGCTTTACACAGAGGAGGCAATATCTCAAACAGGTGATGAAAATTGGATATCGAATAATTATCATGTCGGAGATAATCTTCACATGACACAGTACAGTGCACTTCTTGACGCATCAATTATATGTGCTGAAATGAAAAAAATGGGTTATCAAACAACAGACTTTTCATATACATACAAGGATATTTTAAGTATAGGAGAGAATTTTACACGCGGCGAGGAAAGTGGTTATGAGCGAGTTTATTCTGTAGCTGAGGCTGAAAAATTTATTTTAGATAATGCTTCGCCGGAGGAAATTTATTCAAAGGTTTGGGACTTTTCTGAAAATCAGACGGCAGATAGCGGAAATAATATCCCTGTTGTTTTAGGTACAGCAGCATGGAATGAAGATACTGAAAATATTAAATTTGATGCAAATACAAGGACTGAAGGTAATTTGAATTTGACGCTTGACCCTGCTGTCAAGGGAGATATTGTAAAAGTTTCTTTTGACCTTAATTTAGGAGCACTTGGCGGTCAGATTTTCAGTTATGATGTTTTGGATAATGAAGGAAGTGAAATTATTAAATGCAGTATAGACGCATATAACAGTAATGCAACACTTAATATAGCTAACAGCTCGGTAGCAGATAATCAACAGATAAGTATAAATAAAATAAATGATGACGGTATGAAAACGGGAGTTACGCAGATTGTAAATGAAATTGACTTTTCAGAAAAGACTGTTACTGTTACAATAGGTCAAACCACATTTAAAGGTAATTTAACTGGTGCAGAAACAGGAACGGTGCAGTCGCTATATATAAAGTCTGAAAGAAGTAAAACAGCCGATAGAAATATATATCTTGATAATCTTTCTGTTAAAGCATATAATGTATCAAATTCAGGTAGTGAAACAGAAACTGCTTTTCCCGAATTTGAGAAAAAAGTTTATACAGCTCAAACTGGTGACGAGATTCCATATCGTATAAGTGTTCCTGAAAATATAAGCGAAAATATTCCTGTACTTTTATATCTTCATGGCGAAACAAGAAAAGGCAGTGATAACGAAAGTCAGCTTTATAATGCACAGTATATGTTTAATGAATTAAAGGAATCACAAATGCAATGTATCCTTATAGCACCTCAGTGTCCGCAGGATAAATCGTGGACAGATATGACGGAAGAATTGACAGAACTTTTAATGAATACAGAAAATATAGACAGTGACAGAATGTATATTGCAGGTTACGGAGAAGGAGCAAATGCTTGTTATAATTTGCTTGAAACAGGTATGTTTGCGGCAGGGGTTTCAATTTCTGGAACGGGAGATGTATCGAAAGCACAGTCTATATCAAGTACAAATGCAGCTGTTATGGCATTTAACGGGAGTGAAGAAACGGAAAATGCAAAGGATATGATAAAGGCACTTAATGAGTGCGGTGCAAAGGACGCTCAGTACAATGAAATATACGGAGAGAGCAGTAATATTCAAGAGCAGACTGCAAAATCGGGAGTTGTTGAATGGTTAATGTCAAAGAGTATAACTTCAAATTCAGAGCAGGAACAAAAGACAGTAGATCTTGCTATATTTATGGGACAGTCGAATATGGCAGGACGAGGTGAATATGAAGATGCTGTTTTCTGTCCTGTTGGACATGGATATGAATTTAGAAGTGTTACACAGCCTGATATATTGTTTAATATAACAGGACCGTTTGGTAAAGAAGAAAATAACGACATCATAAACGATAACAGCGGTCAGGGAATTGATAGACGCAGCGGCGACATGGTATCATCAATCATGGCAAGCTATTACAGTCAAACGGGTGTACCGATAGTAGGAGTACAGTGTTCAAGGGGCGGAACTAATCTTGGATATTGGAATGGTGCATCGCAGAAAGTAGAAGCACAGGCAAGACTTACATCGGCAAAAGAATATCTTGAAAGTAACGGATATAAAATAAATCATATTTTCATGGTGTGGTGTCAGGGTGAATCTGACGGAGATAAGATTTATTCGGGAAGTCAAACTGTTGACGGATATAAAAACAGCACAATGTCTGTATTTAACTACATGAAAGAAGTCGGAGTGACGGATATGTTTATTGTAAAGACAGGTCATTATAACGGGTCTGACGATACAGACGGAACGCATGACGATGCGTATGTAGCTGTAAATAACGCACAGGAAGAATTGGCAAATGAAAATGAAAATGTATATACAGTCGGTTCGTTTTTGGAGTATCAGTCATCAATGAAAGATGACTACCATTTTCATCAAAATGCCTATAACGAAGTCGGACAGATGGCAGGAAATGAAATAGCAAGAATATATGCACAGTAGTTCGGAGGAAAAATTATGAATAAGCTGTACAGAAAAACACCTATAATGGGTTGGGCATCATGGAACTGTTTTAGAACAAATATCACAGAGGGATGTTTAAAAGAACAGATAGACGCATTAAAGGTAACAGGATTAGATAAGTATGGCTATACATATTTTAATGTAGATGACGGATTTTTCTGAGGACGAAGTAAAGACGGAACTTTGCAGTTTCATAAGGAGCGTTTCCCGAATGGAATAAAGGTAATAGCTGATTATGCTCATAAAAACGGACTTAGGGCAGGTATTTATTCAGATGCGGGTGATAAAACTTGCGGCTTTTACTATGATAACGAAGGTGAAAACGGAAACAATGTCGGTCTTTATAATCACGAAGAAGAAGATTTAAAGATGTACCTTTTAGATTTTGACTTTGATTTTATTAAGGTTGATTGGTGCGGCGGTCTTAGATTAGGGCTTGATGAAAAGGAACAGTATACAAAAATAGCGGCAATTATAGAAGATATAAGAAAGTCCTCCGGAAAGTGTGTTGTTTTTAATATTTGCCGCTGGCATTTTCCGGGTGAATGGGCAGTAAGTATTGCTGATTCGTGGAGAACCGGAGCGGATATAACACCTGATTTTGAGTCTGTAATAAATCAGATTGATAATATCAAACCACTTAGAAGATTTTGTTCTCCATCACATACAAATGACCTTGATATGATGCAGCTCGGAAACGGTATGAGTATAGAAGAAGAAAAGACACATTTTGCCATGTGGTGCATGATGTCAACACCGTTAATTATAGGGTGTGATCTTACAAAAATATCAAAGAATACACTTGACATATTGAAAAATGACGAGCTCATATCAATAAATCAAGATAAAGCTTGTAAACAGGCTTATGTTATAAAAGAGGTTAGAAAAGATAAGCAACTGCTTGGTGAAATATGGGTTAAGGAACTTTTTGGAAAAAATGAAAAGGCAATAGCATTCCTTAACAGAAGTGAAAAGCAACTTGATATGAACTTAGATTTAAAAGATGCGGGTATGTGTGATAATGTTATTTATATACGCAATTTATGTGAACATTATGATATGGAGATTAAAGATAATATAAATATCACATTAAATCCTCATGGAATAATGGTATTTCGTGTTAAAAGCGAGAAGGTTTTGTCTGTACCTGATGTAAACGAATTATTAGAATATAAGGAACAGAATGAAATTAAAAAAATATCTCTTGATAAAGCAAATGAACTTATTTTAAACGGTGCAGTTCTTGTTGATGTAAGAAGTAAAAAAGAGTATGAAATAACTCATCTTGATAAGGCAATAAATGTACCATATACAGAAATACATGTAAATATATCAAGTATTATTCCAGACAAGGAGCAAAATGTAATATTGTACTGTACAACAGGAAAACGCAGCAGTCAGGCAAACTATACACTTAAGTTTATGGGATATAAGAATGTATATTATCTTGGAGGAATTGAACTATAATTATTATAAAATATATTTTAAGTTTTCTGCCACATTGCAATAATAATTGTGGGGTGGCGATATTAAACATAAATGCTATCATCAATTTTAAAATTTACCATTATTAAAGATGAGAATTTATTTATGTAAAAAGAATTATTTTTAATGGTTCGCCTATTAAATTTCATTATAAATATTATTATTTTATCTGTTATCTTAAATCTATCTTATACTTTACTGTAAATTATTGATTTTTATTTATTAAGATAATATAATTAGGATAAATAAATTATAATGATTAAGAGGGAACGGAATGAAAAATGAGAATACAGAGTCTGTTGAATTTAAAATAAAAGCGGCATATCCTTTAATGAGAAAGTCAGAAAAAAAGGTTGCCGATTACGTTTTGCGAAATCAAAAAAAGGTGTCAAATATGACACTGAGCCAATTAGCTGAGCATGTTGAGGTAAGTCAGCCGACGGTACTCAGAATGGTTAAAAATGCGGGTTTTGGCAACTTTAAAAATTTTTCCTATTGTCTTAAAAATAAGAAAATGCCTGAGGTTAAAAATACCACAAACATTCAAATTCATCCTTGGAATACATTCGAAGAAATCATTCCTAAAGTTATAGGTTCATCAATATACAGGCTTGAGGAAACGCTGTACGCTGCTAATCTGAAAAATTTAAAGCGTGCCGTAAAAGCCATAGTAAATGCAAAAACAGTTGTGGTGTATGCCGTTGAAAATTCGTATGCGGTGGCACTTGACATTACGAGTAAGCTTACATATTTAGGCATAAAATGCTTTATACATTCCGACACTTTTCTCCAGCGTGTCAGTACGGCAAATCTTACGAGTGAGGACGTGGCAATTCTTGTATCTCATTCGGGTAAATCCATTGACACTGTTGAAGCGGCGAAAGTTGCACAGAAAAACGGTGCTAAAACCATTGCAATTACAAACGGAGACTCATCGCCCTTATGCCATTATGCCGACATAATACTTGACACGGGAAATTCCGATATTAAAATTTACGGAAATTCGATTTATTCCAGAATTACACAGACAGCCATTGTAGATATGTTTTACATAGGTATAATCGTAAGTGATTACGAACGTTATTCAAAAAAACTTGTTGAACGTGAAAAACTTGTTTTAGAAAAACACTACAAGGGAAATGAAGAAAACGTGTAGAAAAAAATCGCATAAAACCGCCATATTCTTTTGGTTTCTACAAGAATATGCGGTTTTTTTGTTTGTCTTTTTACAAAGTTTTTACAATAATTTACAAGCGTATGATATTCTTTGACATTTAAAAATGCTAATATTTTAAATGTCGAAAGACATATCAACAAAGAAAGGAAAGTTATAATGCTTGAATTGAGAAATTTAAGAAAATCATACGGCTCAAATCAGGTGCTCAATGACATCAGTCTTGATATACAGGACTGTGAAATAGTATCGGTTTTAGGTCCGTCAGGCTGCGGAAAGACTACACTGTTAAACGTCATTTTGGGAATTACTGATATAACGGACGGTCAGATAATTTTTAACGGTGAGGACATTTCGGAAAAACCTATGGAACAAAGAGGATTTAACATAGTTTTTCAAGATTATGCACTGTTTCCTAATCTTAATGCTTACAAAAATATCACATACGGTTTAAAGAATAATCCGAATATTTCAACGCAGGAAGAGGTTGAGGGGCTTATAAACTTACTTAACCTAAACGAGCATCTTGACAAAAGCATCAACCAATTGTCAGGCGGTCAGAAACAGAGAGTTGCACTTGCAAGAACGCTTGTTATGAAGCCTAAGCTTTTACTTCTTGATGAACCTTTATCAGCTCTTGACGGAGTTATTAAAGAGTCAATCAAGGAAAGAATTAAAACAATTGCATCGGAGTACAAATTAACTACTATTATAGTAACACATGACCCTGAGGAGGCACTTACTATTTCAGATAAGGTTTTAATCCTTAACAAGGGTGAAATATCACAGTACGGCACTCCTGAAGAAATCATAAATGCACCGAAAAATGATTTTGTAAAAGAATTTATTTTAAAACAGCTCACTATAAAGAAGAACAATATCTTCAGTTTATTTGGAGGTAACAATGAATAAGAAGAATTTTGAAATTAAAACAATATTCGTCTTTGTAACTGTTCTTTTCACGTTGTTTTTGATAGTACCGATGTGTTTTGTACTTATAAAATCGGTTATGGCAGATTCAGGAGGTCTGGGCTTTGAGCATTACATAGACGTATTTACATCAAAAGGCTTTTTGCAGGCGGTTGGACGGAGTTTTCTTGTTTCGTCGGTCAGTGCCGTAATAACGGTAGTGCTTGCGTTTATAATTGCATACGCTGTAAACAATACAAATCTTCCGAATCCACTTAAAAAGATTATATCAATAACTACTGTTTTCCCTATGCTGCTTCCGACAATTACTTACGGCTTTGCGATAATCTATTCATTGGGAAAAAAGGGACTTATAACAGAATTTTTGGGCTTGAATGTTGAGATATACGGTTTTCGCGGACTGGTTTTAGGTTATGTTATATATACGCTTCCGATAGCTTTTATGCTTATAAATAATACATTTAAGTATATAGATAAAAAGTTTATCATTGTTTCAAGAGTTATGGGTGACAGCCCTTTGCAAACGTTTTTTATAACTTGTATACGACCTATAATAGGAACACTCGGAGCGGCGTTTGTGCAGTCATTCTTTTTGAGCTTTACAGATTTTGGAATACCTGCTGCAATAGGAGGTGAATACACAGTTGTGGCGTCAACGCTGTATAATGAAATGCTTGGCTCTGCACCTAACTTCGGCAATGGAGCTGTTGTAGCACTTGTAATGCTTATACCGTCAATTTTGAGTATTATACTCCTTAATCGACTTGAAAAGTATAATTTCAGATACAATACTTCATCAAATATTGGAATAGAGAAGAATAAGGTTCGTGACTTTATTGTGGGAATTTTATCAGTGGTCATACTTATATGTGTATTATCTGTTTTTGTAGTAATATTTATAATACCGTTTGTAGAGTCATGGCCATACAAGAAAATTTTTTCGATAGAGCATATAATAGAATTTTTTAAAGATACAAGCCTATTTAAGATTTATTTAAATTCACTTTTGGTATCATTATTAACGGCTTTGTGCGGTACACTTATTGCGTATGGTGCAGCACTTGTAACGTCGAGAAGCACACTTAGCAGAAAATCAAAACAAGTGGTTGAGAGTATAGCTCTTATTATAAATACTATACCGGGAATGGTTTTGGGTATTGCGTTTATGCTCGTATTCTCGGGAACATCGCTAAGGAATACGTTCTTTTTAATAGTTGTGTGTAACATTGTACACTTTTTCTCAACGCCATATCTTATGATGAAAAATTCACTTTCAAAAATGTGTGCATCATGGGAAACAACGGCAATGCTTATGGGTGATAATTGGTTTAAAACAATTGTACGTGTAGTTACACCAAACGCTAAATTCACAATTATGGAAGTATTCAGCTACTATTTCATAAACGCAATGGTAACAATCAGTGCCGTAATTTTCATAGTTGGGGCAAGAACGATGGTTATAACCACAAAAATAAAAGAATTGCAGCACTATGCAAAATTTGACGATATATTTACGCTGTCGCTTTTAATACTTGCGACAAATCTAATAGTAAAGGGCATATTTGCTTTTATATCCAAAAGTCAAGAAAAAAGGAAAGAAAAGAGGTAATTAAAAATGAAACTATTTAAAAAGATAATTTTAGTATCAACAGCAGCAGTTTTAGTTTCGGGAGCTTTAGCAGGATGTTCATCATCGGGAAATAAAGAGGTTGTATTCTATACAAATGCAGATGACGAAGCTGTTGTTGCAATGCAGAATGCACTTGACAGTAACGGTTACAGTGGACAGTACATCATTCAGACATTCGGTACATCAGAACTTGGCGGCAAACTTTTGGCAGAGGGAAAAAATATTGAAGCTGATCTTATAACAATGAGCTCATACTATATAGATAGTGCACAGGAAGAAAAGGATATGTTTCTTGATTTAACATTCGATCACAAAACACTTAATGAGTATCCGTCATATTATACACCGATTACATGTCAGGAGGGTGCTATAATCGTAAATACAGAGGCTCTTGAGGCAGAAGGACTTGCAGTGCCTAAGTCAATAAAAGACCTTTCAAATCCTGAATACCTTGAGAAAATTTCGATACCGGATATTACAGGTTCATCAACAGGCTGGCTTTTGGTACAGGACGTTTTAAGCGAGTACAGCGAGGATGAAGCAAAGACAATTATGAGCGGTATTCTTAAAAATGCAGGTCCGCACCTTGAAAGCTCTGGGTCAGGCCCTATAAAGAAAGTTCGTTCAGGTGAAGTGCCTATCGCATTCGGTTTAAGACATCAGGCGGTAAGAGATAAAAAGGACGGTCTGCCGATTGAGTATATAGATCCGACAGAGGGTAATTTCTCGCTTACAGAGTCAGTTGCAGTTATAAACCACGACAATGAAACAAATCCGCTTGCTATGGAAATGGCAGAATGTATTATAAAGAACGGCAGAGAAGAATTATTAGAAACTTATCCGACACCTATTTATGAAGGTGAAACAGCCGACCCTGAAAATCAGTCGGCAAATCCGAAGGTATTTTCACAGCCGCTTACAGTTGATTTATTGACAGAACATACAGAATTTGTAGAAGAATGCAGATAAAAAGAAAGGATATTGAATAAAAATGGTAAATTATAAACTTTTAACACCCGGTCCACTTACAACTACAAGAACGGTCAAGGAGGAAATGCTTACAGACCATTGTACATGGGATGAAGATTATAAAAAGATTACAAGAAGTATTTGCTCGCAGCTTTTGGAGCTTGCTCACGTTTCAGATGATGAATATGCAGCTGTACTTATGCAGGGAAGCGGAACGTTTGGAGTCGAGTCTGTAATATCAAGCGTTGTTCCTGAGGACGGTCATCTTGCAGTTCTTATAAACGGTGCTTACGGCAGACGTATTGCACAGATTGCAAAATATCATAAGATTAATACAGAGGCAATAGAAATTCCTTACGACAGATACCCAACAGCAGAAGATGCCGAAAAGGTTATAACAGAATGCGGAATTACTCACCTTGCTATTGTTCACTGCGAAACAACAACAGGTATACTTAATGATATAAAGTCAATCGGTGAGGTATGTAAAAAACATAACGTAACATTTATAGTTGATGCTATGTCAAGTTTTGGTGCTGTTGATATTCCTGCTGCAGAGTACGGTATTGACTTTATGATAAGCAGTGCAAATAAGTGTATACAAGGTGTTCCTGGTTTCTCATTTATTATTGCAAGAAAGAGTAAGCTTATGGAGTGCAAGGGAAGAGCAAGAAGCCTTTCCCTTGACTTGTATGATCAATGGGAAACAATGTCAAAGGATGGTAAATGGCGTTTTACATCTCCGACTCATGTTGTGCTTGCTTTTTTAAAGGCTCTTGATGAACTTAAAGCAGAGGGCGGAATTTTAGGCAGAAATAAAAGATATACAGATAATCACGATATGCTTGTGGAAAAGATGAACGAAATGGGATTTAAGGCATATATTAGACCAGAAATTCAGTCGCCTATTATCACAACATTTGAATATCCTGAGCATATAAAATTTGACTTTGATGATATGTATACTTTTATAAAGGAAAGAGGATATGCAATATATCCGGGAAAGCTTGATGGTATGAATACATTCCGTATAGGAAATATCGGAGAAATATATCTTGATGATATTGAAAAACTTTGCGGTATTATTAAGGAATATGTAAATACAAAATTATCATAAAGGAGATGTCAAAATGAATATAGAAATGGTTATATTAGATTGGGCAGGAACAACAGTTGATTATGGATGTTTTGCACCGGTAAATGCATTTGTGAAAGCATTTACTGATTTCGGTATAATTCCTACAATGGACGAGGTAAGAGAGCCTATGGGAATGCTTAAAATAGACCATATAAGAACAATGCTTAAAATGGAAAGAATAAATAAGCTTTGGTATGAAAAATATGGCAGAGATTTTGACGAGGATGACGTAAATAAAATTTATGCCTCATTTGAGAAAAAGCTTTTTGAAAGCCTTGAGAGCTATTCAGTGCCTAAGGAATACGCGGTGGAAACAGTAAATAAGCTTCGTGATATGGGGATTAAAATCGGTTCTACAACAGGTTATACAAATGAAATGATGAATGTTGTAAAAAAGGCATCAAAGGAATACGGCTATGCACCCGATTTTCTTGTAACTCCCGATGACTGCGGTTTCGGCAGACCGTATCCGTATATGATATTTGAAAATATGCGTCTTGCAGGTGTTTCGTCAGTTAAGAATGTTCTTAAAATCGGCGATACTATATCAGATATTAAAGAGGGTAAAAACGCAGGTGTTTGCACGGTAGGCGTAATTGACGGAAGCTCTGAAACAGGTCTTACAAAAGCAGAATTTGATGCTCTTACAGAAGAAAAGAAAACTAATCTTCGTGAAAACGTAAGAAAACGCTTCCTTGACGCAGGTGCTGACTTTGTTATAGAAAATCTTAATGGTATATTCGATTTGTCGGTAATGAAATAAACGGTAGATTGATATAATGAAGTTTTCTTTTAGTAAAAAAATATACATCTCCAAAAATTTTGAGATGTATATTTTTTTGTATTGTTATTAGATTATTTTATAAATCTTTTTTGAATAGAACGGTTATTTTTTTATTTATGTTTTTCTAAGTATTCATTTAAGTTAATTTTCTTGTCTGCATAAGTATCATATTTAGACTTGATAGTCTTTTTGGATATTTCGCAAGATGCTGTTTGCTTGTGCGACAGATTTTATAATATGTTTTGTATCTTTTGAATAGCATTAAAGTAGTATCATAGTTATTTTTTACATAGTATTTGACGATTGTTGTGCATTAGATATTGCTTATTATTATATTAACGTTTTTATTTGAATATATGGCGATTTATATAATTAATGAGGAATTATACTATGTTTGTTTTTTGTTATAAGGAAATTAAGAGAAATTGTTTTAGATAAAATTCTAAATAAAACATAAAAGTCCCAGAAGTGGTTTGAAACCTACATTCTTGGGACTCTATTTTGGCAGGGGTACAAGGACTCGAAAAAAATATAATGTTTCTTACCTTGTCTTAAATCGTGTTAAAACCTATGTTTTTGTACTTTTGACAGTATTAAATAACACCACAAAATACCATTTAAAAATACAATTTGTTAGAAAAATGTTAGAAAAAGTGTTGGGTGGTCTGCTATAATATTTGACTATTATTTATCTGATTATTTAGTTTTATTTTTTGTTATTAATTTTTACAATATATTTTTTTTTTATAAATAATCTTCCATTCTACCCGTGCCACTTATCTCCAGTAAACCATCACTATATAAAGTCCAAGTTAGATTAGTTCCATCGCCCTCAGCACCACAATAACCATCAGCTATTATTGATGAATATGTACCCACTTGGTTAGTACTTGGAATATTTGTGATAATATTATTTGTATTACTCTGTAAATTGTTATCATCTTTCTCTATATCCTCTTGTGATACTGGTGGTGGAAGTGGTGGTGGAGTAACACCTGCACTCTCATCTTCTTGTATTGGTGTTGGTGTTGGTGTACTCTTTAAACTTTCATCCGATACATTAAAACTTACCGCTTGCACCGATATTGTTGATACCATTAAACTACACGCTACTAGTAAACTTATTACCTTCTTCATTTATTACTCTCCCCTTTCTTCTAACACCCTCTTAAGCTTAAAAGGAACTACTTATAAGTAGTTCCTTTCATTATATTGCTATTTGTTATTATTAGTTTACATCAAACATCCAAGCATTGAACATTTCTACATAACACCAGTTTCCATCTTCTGAATACTGCCCATCTACACCTGGTTCAGTTGGTTTTGTGTTATTCATAATACGATCCCACTCTGCATCCCAATGTCCTTCACCTGTTCTCTCATTCACTACATAAACTCTACCACCTGTACTTAAACCTTCCCAGATCCAACCAAATGTATCATCATCTGGCTGGAAATGATGTGTTATCGTTGCCGTTCTACCTTTTACAGTAGTTTGTCTACCTAAATCCGTCGCTATCGGTAAACCCTCTCCTAATACCCCAGATGGTCCAATTTCAAGCACATACGCTGTACCATCTTCTGCTATAAATGTATCTCCTGCTTTTAATCTTGGTCTTGTTGGGTCATCCCACCTTACAGTGATGTTTTCTCTTGCCATATAATCCTCATATGACGTTATTCCTCCATTTATTAACTCCTTATCACCATCAAAAACTCCTGTATTACCACTTGGTCTTGAAGTAGGTGCTGGTGTTGGTGTGGTGTCAACATACTCGATATCGAGATTGCCTGTAAACTGGTTTGGTGTATAACTTGGTACTACTTTACATAACTTGATTAATAATGTAAATACCTCCGCCCTCGTTACTGGCTTTATCGGATTTAATAACCACTGCCCATTCTCCTCATAACCTTGGAAGATACCTTTCTCTACTAAATATGCTAACGCTTTTGCATATCTTGACGGTATATAACCTGCCTCCATAATTTCTATATCCTTCAATAACGTTCCATCATCATCCGTTCCTATTAAATTACAATCCACAAATGATGATAGTTGGGATAAGTCCGCTTGGTAAACCTCCCCACCACTTACATATTTCGCTATTACATACGCTATCTCTGCCCTCGTCATTTCCCTATTAAAATAACCATCATTAATATCTAAATCACTATACGTAAACGCTTTCATTATATTGTTATAATACTTCGCATACCATACTTTAGATGCTTTCCCACTATCCCCCTCAAATGTCGTAGATATTACTTTCGCTACCTCCGCACTCGTTATATTATTATCAGGTCTTAATGTTCCATCCTCATATCCCCTTAATACTTTAAAATATACTGGTAATGGGATATAGCCTGTAAACCACTCATCTCCTCTTATATCTTTAAATTTTACAGAAGAACTGTCTGCCTGAATATACGTGTCATTCTGTATGCACGTGTACAATGTTTCCTGTGTATCACTTCCGTATCCATTTAATACTGGAATTTCTAACGCTGACGCTGATATATTTATTGATAGAATTAATATTATATTAATTATTATTATTAATTTCTTTTTCATTATTTTTCTCCTTTTTTTCTTTTTGTTTATTTTCAGAAAGTAATTGTACTATTTTATATATATCAATTTCTTCTTTATTATTGTCGTCCTCTTTTTTGTTTTTTTCTTTTCGGTAAATATCAAAAACTAATTGTAAATCTCTAATTATTTCATTTACTTCGCTATCATGATTTTGTATTATTTTTTCTTTTTTTATTAGTTCTTTTATTAATAATTCCTTTTCTATTTCTTTTGCTTTTTCATCATTATTTGTATCGAATAATTCTGATTTATTCATTACTTGTTCTATTAAGCTTTTTCCTAATATATATTTATCGTTTGATTTTAGTTTTTTTTCATCAATGTTTTTAAAATCATTTGGTATTATATTCATTATGGATTCTATTGTTTTAGTAAAAGATTTGTTAAGTTCTTCTATTGTTTTCCATTTAAAAAATTCAGATATTCCTAATATGCTCTCTGATAAGCTTTCTCTATATATATCATTTTCCTTTTTGTTTATTATTTTATGTATCGTTGTAAGACTTAAATATTTTTTTATTAATATTATGATATCGGGAAATAAAACAAGGAATAAAGAGTTTAATATTATTTTGTATATTTCAATATCTATTTTTTTTGAATTTGTTGTGCTTTTTGAATATTGTAATAAATGCTGATTTAATAATTTTAAAATAGTTGTGTTTAGTCCTGTGTAATTCTCAATTAATCCTAAATTTTTTGATATATCTTTTATATCTTTTATATCTTTTTCGACTCCTAGTATATAATCGGCAGAATATGGTGAATTTTCAGCTAATTTTTTTATTATTGATAATGGTGACGTTCTTGTTTGTTTTTCATCTTCTGTATTTTTATTATAATTTTTAACTGTTTCGTATTTTTTAACTGTTTGTACGCTTATTCCTAATTTTTCTGCAAATTGTTCTTGACTCATTTTTGATTTTATTCTTATTTCTTTTATAGTTATCTCGATTGGCACATCTTTACCTTTTTTTATGTATTCCTTAAGTTTTATTTTTTCTAATTCTTCTACTTC